>CAMBID010000054.1 GCA_945867445.1 uncultured Clostridia bacterium
GCTGACAGCGACGCCTTCTTGATAAAAATCAAAGATTTTTATCAAGAAAGAGTATCAAAACAAGACGATTGTCTTGTTTTTCATGGATTCTAGGGTGAGCCCAGCTCGGAAGAAAGGAGCCGACAGCCATGGAGAGCATCACCAGTCGGAGCAATCCGCTCTGCGTCCATCTCCGGAAGCTGGCGGCTTCCGCGTCTCACCGCCGGGAGAGCGGGGAGTTCCTCTGCGACAGCCCCAAGCTGTTGGAGGAGGTCCTGCTCTGGCGGCGGGAGCTTTTGAAGACTGTGCTCTGCACGGATCCGGGGAAGCTGCCGCCCCTCCCCGATGGGGTGCGGGCGGTGGTCGTGCCGGAGAGCCTGATGGAGTACCTCTCCCCGGCAAGGACCCCCCAGGGGGTGCTCTCGGTCTGCCGGAAACCGGAGGCGGCGCTGCCGGAAGTGCTTTCCGGGCGGCGCTACGCCCTGCTGGACGGGGTTCAGGATCCCGGGAACGTGGGGACCATATTGCGGACGGCGGACGCCCTCTTTGCCGACGGGCTGTTCCTGGTGAACGGCTGCGCGGACCCCTGGCAGCCCAAGGCGATCCGGGCCAGCATGGGGGCGGTTCTGCGCTGCCCGGTCTGGTCCTGCGAGGCGGCGGAGGCCAAAGAATTGTTCTGGCGTAGCGGCATCCCCCTCTATGGGGCGGCCCTGCGGCAGGACACCCTGGACGCCCGGAGCATGGCGGAGGGGAAGGCGGTGGTGGCCATCGGCAGCGAGGGACGGGGCCTCTCCCGGGAGGTGCTGGCCCTTTGTGACGCCACGGTGCGCATCCCCATGGCGGAGCACTGCGAGTCCCTGAACGCGGCGGCGGCCGCGGCAGTGCTCCTCTGGGAGCTGGCGCGGCGGGACGCGCCGGGAAAATGAGGAGGACGGCATGGCGGCGCTGAAGTATTGGATCTGGCTCTCGGAGCTCCGGGGACTGCGGCGGCAGACCCGGGTGGCCCTGGCGCAGCACTTTGAGACCCCGGAGGAGCTCTACTACGCCGATCCCGGCGAGGTGCTGCTCACCGAGGGTATTACCCGGGAGGAGATCGCTGCGCTGCAGAACAAGGACCTCCGGCGCTCGGAGGAGATCCTGGAAGTCTGTGAGCGGCAGGATTACCGCATTCTGACCATCGCGGACGCCGCGTACCCCAGGCGGCTGCGGAATATCTTTGACCCGCCCATCCTACTCTACTGCCGGGGACGGCTGCCCCTGGTGGACGAGGAGGCTGCCATCGCTGTGGTGGGCACCCGGAGCTATACGCCCTATGGGGCCCTCTGCGCCGGGAAGCTGGGCGGCCAGCTGGCCGCCGGCGGCGCGGTGATCGTGACGGGCCTTGCCCATGGCATCGACTCCCTGGCAGCGAAGGCCGCGCTGAGGAATGGCGGGCGGGTGCTGGGGGTTCTGGGCTGCGGGCTGGACGTGGTCTATCCCCGGGGGAGCGAGGAGCTTTACGAGGATGTGGCCGCCTCCGGTGCGCTCCTCACGGAGTACGCCCCGGGGACGCTGCCCCTCAGCGGAAATTTTCCGGTGCGCAACCGGATACTGTCCGGGCTTTCCGTCGCCGTTCTGGTGGTGGAGGCCCCGGAGCGCAGCGGAGCCCTCATTACCGCCAACACCGCGTTGGAGCAGGGGCGGGAGGTCTACGCCGTGCCCGGGCCCATCGACGCTCCGGGCAGCGTGGGCTGCAACCGGCTCCTGCGGGACGGGGCGGGCCTTGTCAGCGAGGGCTGGGACCTGCTGCGGGAGTATGAGGCCCGATTTCCGGGCAAGCTGAGGCAGGACCCCGCCCGGCGGGAGGTGCCGGAGACCCCGGGCTATGAGCAGCGGGAGCGCCAGCGGGAGGAGCAGCGCCAAAAGACCCGGAAGCTGCCGCCAAGGCTGGACCCGGCGGGCGCGGAGCTGACGGACGACCAGATCGCCCTTCTCCGGACCCTGACGGAGGAGCCCATGCTGGTGGACGACCTGGTGGAGGAGAGCGGCATCCCCGTGCGGCGGGTACTCTCAGCCCTCACCATGCTGGAGATCGACGGATATGTGTCCCAGGCTCCGGGCAAGCGCTACACCCGGACGGTGACACTTTCAGAATAAAAAGCCGCCCGCGGAAGGCGCCGCGGCAGGAGGATAATATGGCAGAAAAGAGTTTGGTCATCGTGGAGTCTCCCGCGAAAGCCAAAACCATTGAGAAATATCTGGGCAAGGACTTCCGGGTGGAGGCCAGCATGGGCCACCTCCGGGATCTGCCCAAAAGCAGCCTCGGCGTGGATATGAAGAACGACTTTGAGCCGGTCTATCAGCCCATTAAGGGGAAGGAAGAGATCATCCAGCGCCTGAAAAAGGCCGCCAGGGAAGCCGACATGGTCTACCTCGCAACGGACCCGGACCGGGAGGGGGAGGCCATTTCCTGGCACCTGAAGCAGCTTCTGGACCTGCCGGACGAGAAGACCCGGCGGGTGACCTTCAACGAGATCACGAAGAACGTGGTGCTGGAGAGCATCCGGGCCCCCCGGGACATCGACCAGAACCTGGTGGATGCCCAGCAGGCCCGGCGTATTCTGGACCGGCTCGTGGGCTATGAGATCTCCCCCGTGATGTGGAAGAAGATCAAGCGGGGTCTCTCCGCTGGACGGGTGCAGTCCGTTGCCACCCGGATGGTGGACGACCGGGACCGGGAGATCGAGGCCTTCCAGCCGGAGGAGTACTGGACCCTGGACGCGGAGCTCCTGGGAGGGGATGCCAGGAAGACGGCCTTTGCCGCCCGCTACCACGGGAAGGACGGGAAGAAGGCGGAGCTCCGCTCCCAGGCAGAGGTGGATGCCGTGGTCCGGGAGACGGAAAACGGCATCTTCTCCGTCAAGAGCGTGAAGCGGACGGACAAGCAGCGCTCCCCCTCGCCGCCCTTCACCACCTCCACGCTGCAGCAGGAGGCCTCCCGCAAGCTGGGCATGACTCCCCGGCGAACCATGGCCATCGCCCAGCAGCTCTATGAGGGCGTGGACATCCAGGGCGAGGGCAGTGTAGGCCTTATCACCTACATGCGTACCGACTCGCTGCGCATCAGTGAGGAGGCTATCGCCGCTGCCAGGGACTTCATCCTCAGCCGCTACGGCAAGGAATACTATCCCCCCAAGGCCAACCACTACAAGGCCAAGGCCGGGGCCCAGGATGCCCACGAGGCCATCCGCCCCAGCAACGTCCACTGGACGCCGGAGGAGATTAAGGGCAGCCTCACCGGGGAGCAATACCGCCTTTACCGGCTCATCTGGAGCCGTTTCCTTGCCTGCCAGATGGCCAACGCCGTCTATGACAGCGTGGCGGCAGAGATCGTCAACGGGGGGCACAGCTTCCGGGCCAGCTCCTCCAGCCTCAAGTTCTCCGGCTACACCGCGGTTTATGAGGAGGGCCGGGACGAGGAGAAGAACGAGCGGGAGCCCGCCCTGCCCCCCATGGGGGAGGGGGAGGTCCTGGCGCTGAAGGCCTTCCGGCGGGATCAGCACTTTACCCAGCCCCCGGCGCATTATACGGACGCCACCCTTATCCGCGCCATGGAGGAGCAGGGTATCGGCCGCCCCTCCACCTACGCTCCCACGGTATCCACTATCCTGGATCGGCGCTATGTCCGGAAGGAGGGGAAGTACCTCCATATCACGAATCTGGGCCGGGGCGTCACGGAGTGGATGGAGCGGTATTTCAGCAATATCGAGGACCTGAAATTTACCGCCCAGATGGAGCGGGAGCTGGACGAGGTGGAGGAGGGCCGTATCCCCTGGAAGAAGGTGCTCCAGGGCTTTTACGACGGCTTTGAAAAACGGGTGGAGACTGCTCTGGAGGGGGCGCATCAGCCCATTGAGGCGGAGGTTACCGAGGAGATCTGCCCGGAGTGCGGCAAAAATCTCGTGGTGAAGAGCGGGCGCTTCGGGGACTTTTTGGCCTGCCCGGGCTATCCCGAGTGCAGCTTCACCATGCCCATGGTGGAGGTCATGCCCGGCCGCTGCCCCCAGTGCGGCGGGAGGCTCATGAAGCGGGGCGGCACCAGCAAATCCACCGGCAAGCCCTACACCTACTATTGCTGCGAGAACAGCATCGCCCGGAACGGGGAGCCTACCTGCGGCTTCCGGACCTTCGACGTGCCGGTGAAGGAGGACTGCCCCGTCTGCGGCCAGACCATGTTCAAGAAGTCCGGCAAGGGCTTCAAACGGCCCTTCTGCATCAATCCGGCCTGCGAGAACTTCGTGCCGGAGGAGAAGCGGGGCTATATCAGGAAGACCGCGGAGCCCAAGGCGGAGGACGGCGAGGGAAAGAAGGCCCCGGCGAAGAAGACCGGGACCGCCAAGCCCGCCGCAAAAAAGACCGCTGCCAAGGCGGCGGAGGGGAAGAGCGCCGCCAAGACGGCCGCCAGGACAACCACCGCGAAGAAGACCACCGCGAAGAAGAGCACCGCGAAGAAGAGCACCGCCGCCAGGAAGACGGCGACCAAGCCCGCCGGGGACGGCGAATGAGAGGGCGCCCTCTGCCGCCAGAGGCAGGGACGGTTTCCCAAGGAGGAAAGAAGGAGGGATAGCCCCATGGAGGTAAGCGTCATCGGCGCAGGGTTAGCCGGCAGCGAGTGCGCCTGGCAGCTGGCCCAGCGGGGTATCCAGGTGAAGCTCTGTGAGATGAAGCCGGAGAAGCGGACCCCCGCCCACCATACCGACGCCTTCGCGGAGCTCTGCTGCTCCAACTCCCTGCGGGGAGCGGGGCTGGAGAACGCGGTGGGCCTTTTGAAGGAGGAACTGCGGCAGCTGGGCTCCCTGATCCTCGCCTGCGCGGACGAGACGCGGGTGGAGGCCGGGGGCGCCCTGGCGGTAGACCGCCACGGGTTTGCGAACCTGGTGACGGAGCGCATCCGGAGCCATCCCAACATCACCGTGATCCCCGGGGAGGTCACCGCCCTCCCGGAGGGAGAGGTGGTGGTAGCCTCCGGTCCCCTGACCTCGGACGCCCTGGCGGAGACGCTGCGGGGCCTTCTGGGGGAGGACTGCGGCCTCCATTTCTACGACGCCGCCGCGCCCTTGGTCAGTGCCGGGAGCGTCGACATGGACAAGGCCTGGTTTGGCTCCCGCTACGACAAGGGGACAGCGGATTACGTCAACTGCCCCATGACGGAGGAGGAGTACGCCGCCTTCTGGGAGGCTCTCACCACCGCCCAGGAGGCGGAGGTCCACGGCTTTGAGGACAGCCGGGTCTTTGAGGGCTGCATGCCGGTGGAGGTCATGGCCCGCCGGGGCCGGGACACCCTGTGCTACGGCCCCCTGAAGCCCCGGGGACTGCGGGATCCCCGGACAGGGAAGGAACCCTACGCCGTGGTGCAGCTGCGGAGGGACAACGCCCAGGGCAGTATCTATAACCTGGTGGGCTTCCAGACCCACCTGCGCTTCCCGGAGCAGAAGCGGGTCTTTTCCATGATCCCGGCCCTGCATGACGCCGAGTACCTGCGTTACGGGGTCATGCACCGCAACACCTTCCTGGATTCCCCCCGGTACCTGAACCGCTACTACCAGTTAAAAAGTGAGCCCCGCATCGCCTTCGCCGGGCAGATGACCGGGGTGGAGGGCTATGTGGAGTCCGCTGCCTCCGGCTTCCTGGTGGGCGTGGAGACCGCCCGGCGGCTCCGGGGCATGGAGCCCGTCGACTTCCCCCAGGAGACCGCCATTGGGGCCCTGGGGCTCTATGTCAGCAGCGAGAGCATTGGGAACTTCCAGCCCATGAACGTGAACTTCGGCATCATCCCGCCCCTGGATCACCGGGTCAAGGGAAAGCGCAGCAAGAATGCGGAGCTTTCCGCCCGGTCCCTGGCCATCATCGGGGCACGAAAGGAGGATATCCTGCAATGAGGATCATCGTAGACGCCATGGGCGGCGACAACGCGCCGCTTTGCAACGTGCAGGGCGCGCTGGAGGCCCACCGGGACTTCGGCGTGGACATTCTGCTGGTGGGCCGCAGCGAGGACATCCTCCGCTGCCTGGAGCAGTGTGGGGAGAAGACGCTGCCACAGGGGGTGGAGATCCGCAACGCGAC
>CAMBID010000055.1 GCA_945867445.1 uncultured Clostridia bacterium
CGGCGCTTTCTTGATAAAAATCAAAGATTTTTATCAAGAAAGAGTATCATTCTCTCACGATATCCCCTAAAAGGTCTCTTCTCCGCCGCGAAGAGACCTTTTTCATCCCCCTGTTTCCGTTTTGTCACCCTTTGTTTCCGATTTGTGGGGAATTCTCCGGGAAAACCCGGCAAACTGGGGACAGCATCCAAACTTTCACCCAAAAGGAGGCCATTCCATGGTGGACCCCAAGAACCGGCAGCTCCGCCCGCCCATTCGCCGGAGCTGGCTGCGGCTCCGGCTGGGCAAGGCGTACTACGCCGCCCGCCGCTACGCCCTCTGGTGCTCCCCCAAGTACCGCTGGGCGAAAACGCGGCGGCAGGACTCCCTCCCCTGCCTTCAGGCCAGCCACGCAACGCCCCTTCTCCGCCAGCTCCGGGGGGAGGATATGGAACTCCAGCGCAACAAGATCGTGAACCTCCGCCTGGCGGTAAAGCAGCTGGACGGGGTCGTGCTGCGGCCCGGGGAGACTTTCAGCTATTGGCGGCTCATCGGGAAGCCCAGCGCGAGGCGCGGCTACCTTCCGGGCATGGTGCTCTTCCTGGGGCGCATCGGCAGTGACGTGGGCGGCGGGCTCTGCCAGCTCTCCAACCTTATCTTCTGGATGACCCTTCACACTGACCTCACGGTGGTAGAGCGCTACCGCCACTCCCACGACGTCTTCCCGGACGCCCGCCGCACCCAGCCCTTCGGCACCGGGGCAACCTGTGCCTACCCCCACCGGGACCTGATGATCCGCAACGACACGGGCCAGCCCTACCAGCTCCGCCTGCGAGTGGGGGAGGAAACCCTTGAGGGCGAGTGGCGGGCCATGACGCCGCCTGCCCACCGCTTTGAGATCCAGGAGCGGGACGCCCGGATGGACCAGGCCAGCTGGGGCGGCTACGTCCGCCACAACGCCATCTGGCGTCGGGTCTGGGACCGGAACGGGAACTTCCTGGAGGACCAGCCCCTCTTCACCAACGACGCCATCATGATGTACTCCCCCCTCCTGCCGGGGGAGGATGGGTAATACTCTTTCTTGATAAAAATCTTTGATTTTTATCAAGAAGGCGCCGCTGTCAGCGTCGCCCTTTTGCGGCAGTCTGCCGCAAAAGCCGTCTCATAAGTTCTTGACGCGCCTGCGGCGCTATCAAAAGCTTTGAAAGCTTTTTATCAAGAACTAGTATAAAAACTGCCCCCGGGAGCCGTTGAACAGCACCCCGCTTGCTGGACAGGATGCGATCCTGTCCAGCAAGCGGGGTGTTTCTTATGTCGATCAAGGAGCACCAAGCAAAAGGGATACGCCGGAATTTCAGCGACCGGTTGCAGGAACCATGATGCAAGAAAACTGAGCGATCGAGAAACAGAGCGGCGGTTTTCTGCGTCGCCCTATTTCGCGCTGTGGCTCAGCCCCAGCTTCCGGTAGTAATCCTGCTCCAGGATCAGCCGGGAGTTGCTGAACATGCCGTTGATCTCCCGCTGGAGAGTCTTCACGTAATTCTCTGAGGCGTAGCGGCCCGGGGCTGGGGTGAAGGTGTCGCCGGCGGCGTCATAGCGGCCGGTCTCCGTCAGAAAGCTCCGGTCCGAGAGGACCACGAGACCCTCGGAATCCGAGAAGACGTCCCGGCCCATGAGGAGGCGGGAATCGTACTCCAAACCGAAGAGGTTGGAGAGGGTCGGCAAAATATCCAGGCTGGAGCAGGGCTTGGTCACATGGACGGGCTCGGTCATGCTGCCGCTCCAGAGGATGAGGGTGCTGCGGTAGACGTCAAAGCGCATATCCACGCTCTCCCCGCCGTTGAGCTCCGTCAGGGTCTCCTGCTCCAGGCCGTAGGGATAATGGTCGGCGGAGAGACAGATGACGGTATCCTCCAGATGGCCGGTCTCCTCTAAATACTGGATGGTATACTCCAGGGCACGGTCCAGCTCCATCTGGCAGGCCAAATATGCCCCTGCCGCCTCGCTGAGGCCCAGGTGGGCCACCTCGTCCCTGTGCTTGGCGGACATGGCGTTGCCCATGTAGTTATAGTTCATGTGCCCGCTGACAGTCATGTAGTAGGTGTGGAACGGCGCATCCCCCACATACTCCGGCAGCGTCAGCTGCATCATCTCAAGATCGGACTCCGGCCAGGTCTTTTTGACCTCCAGCCCGTTGCCCACGCCCTGGTAGTCGTAGCCCATGTTGGGGTGGGACACGTCCCGGTTATAGTAGGTGTAGGTGTGGTCGTGGTAGGCCCGGGTGTCGTAGCCCAGGGCGCGGAACTGGTTCCCCAGGCAGAAGTAGAGCTCATTATTGCCCGCCCGGTACAAAGACCAGCAGCCGGATTTCGGGATGAGCCCCGTGCAGGCGACATACTCCCCATCGGTGGTGGAAGCCCACCAGAGGGGGTTATAGAAGTTCTCAAAGACGAAGCCGGAGTTGGCCAGACGATAGAGGGTGGGGGTCACATCCTCCCGCACCGCGAAGCGGGAGAAGCCCTCTGCCGTAAAGAGGATCAGGTTCTTCCCGGCAAAATACCCGGTGTACTCGTTCTGCCGCGTGGGCGTCCGGGACGCGAACCACTCGTCCATCTTCCGGAGCGTTGCGTCATGGCCCGCCATCAGGGTCTCAAAGTCGATGTTCATCACGTTGTCCGCATAGACGATGGGCTCCGGCTCCTCCGGGCTCTCCGGCGGGACCTCCGCGGAAATAGCGCCGCTGCCGGCGGCGCTGCCGGAGGACGCATCCGGCGTCTCCGCCCCGCCGCCCCGGGGGATACCCAGGAGCTGGCAGACGTCCAACCGCAGCGTGGTGAGGGCCCCGAAGCTCTCCACGGACTGCTCCGCGATGAACTCCTCCTGATAGAGGTACCGGGGCGAGAGGGCCCCCCGGTCGTCACAGCCCACGGCCACTGCCGCCAGCAGCTGGACGGCCGCCGTGCTTCCTGCCGCCAGGGCGACGGCCTTTCCCGGCAGGGGGCCAAGCGGCAGATGCCGCCTGCCCCAGGCGAAGTAGGAAACCGCCGGGGCCAGAATCACGAGAAGGGGCAGCCAGGCCCGGGCCATGCCGCCCAGGGTCTCCCGCCAGAACTGCAGCACCTGCCCCGCCCCGCCCACAGAGTAGAGGGTCAGGAAGGTCCGGAAGACGGAGAAGTAGACCGCCTGGGCTCCCAGCCAGAGGGTCCCCAGCACCGTGAGGATTCCGGCCAGGACGCGCCGTCCCCTGCCGGGGCAGAGGGCGCAGAGAACATCCCCCATGCCGCCGAAGGCCAGGGAGAAGAGCAGCACATAGAGGAAGTGCCCCTCCCCGCCGAAGGCGTAAAGGTGCAGCGTCAGCTCCTGGACCGTCACCGCTATGGGCAGCCACAGCCAGGGCAGGACGCCCCCCTCCGCCCGTTTCTCCCGTTTCCCATGCGCCATCCCGTTTTCCCCTTCTCCCGGGCCTGCGGCCCGTCTTTTTTCTGGAACTATCATAATAGCAGACGCCCTCCCTGTCAAGGAAAGGGTCGTTTTCCGCCGAAAACGGGCGGAGCCGTCCCGCCGGAAATCCTCCCGGAGGGATTCACAACTTATTTACAAAATCCCTCTTTACAAATCGGGACAGCTGTACTATGATAGCGATGTTAGCACTCAGGAAGTTCGAGTGCTAACGCCTGAAATACGTTCTCACTAAAAAATAAAAATATAAGGAGGAACCTAGCTATGAAACTCACCCCGCTGGCTGATCGCGTCATCCTGAAAATGGTGGAGACGGAGGAGACCACCAAGGGCGGCATCATCCTCACCGGCTCTGCCAAGGAGAAGCCCACTGTGGCGGAAGTCATCTCCGTTGGCCCCGGCGGCAACGTGGACGGCAAGGAAGTCACCATGACCGTGAAGGTGGGCGACCGCGTCATCACCGACAAGTACGCCGGCACCAAGGTCACCCTGGAGGACACCGAGTACGTCGTCGTCCGTCAGCACGATATCCTGGCAATTGTCGAATAAAGAGGGGACTGCGTCCCCTTTCGCTTCCCCCAGTGACATCGGTCACTGACGGCGCCGCCCAAGGCGGTTAAGTCAAAGCGTTTTCCGACGTACACGCCGCCGGAAAAAGGATTTGATCCTGACCGACGCTGAAGCGGCGGAAGCCTGTCCGATCTCATTCTTATCTCATTACTTGGAGGATTGATTCTATGTCTAAGCTTATCAAGCGCGGCGAGGAAGCCCGCAAGGCACTGCAGAACGGCGTGGACACGCTGGCCGATACCGTCAAAGTCACCCTGGGCCCCAAGGGCCGCAACGTGGTGCTGGACAAGAAGTTCGGCGCACCCCTCATCACCAACGACGGCGTCACCATCGCCAAGGAGATCGAGCTGGATGATCCCTTTGAAAACATGGGCGCCCAGCTGGTGAAGGAAGTTTCCACCAAGACCAACGACGTGGCCGGCGACGGCACCACCACCGCCACCCTGTTGGCCCAGGCCATGATCCAGGAGGGGCTCCGGAACCTGGCTGCCGGCGCCAACCCCATCGTGGTGAAAAAGGGCATGGCCAAGGCTGTGGAGGCTGCCGTGGCGGAGATCAAGAAGCAGGCCAAGACCGTGGACGGCTCCAAGGACATCGCCCGTGTCGGCGCCGTCTCCAGCGGGGACGAGTTCATCGGCAAGCTGATCGCCGAGGCCATGGAGAAGGTCAGCGCCGACGGCGTCATCACCATTGAGGAGTCCAAGACCGCTGAGACCTACAGCGAGGTCGTGGAGGGCATGCAGTTCGACCGCGGCTATATCACCCCCTACATGGTCACCGATACCGAGAAGATGGAAGCCGTCATTGACGACGCCTACCTCCTCATCACCGATAAGAAGATCTCCGTCATCGCGGACATCCTGCCCATCCTGGAGCAGCTGGTCCAGAGCGGCAAGAAGCTGGTCATCATCGCCGAGGATGTGGAGGGCGAGGCGCTCAACACCCTGATCGTGAACCGCCTGCGGGGCACCCTGAACGTGGTCTGCGTCAAGGCTCCCGGCTTCGGCGACCGCCGCAAGGAGATGCTGCAGGATATCGCCACCCTCACCGGCGGCACCGTTATCAGCGAGCAGGTCGGTCTGGAGCTGAAGACCGCCACCATGGATATGCTGGGCCGCGCCCGTCAGGTGAAGGTCACCAAGGAGACCACCACCATCGTGGACGGTGCCGGCGACAGCCAGGCGATCCGTGACCGGATCGCCCAGATCCGCGCCCAGATCGGCACCACCACCAGCGAGTATGACAAGGAGAAGCTGCAGGAGCGTCTCGCCAAGCTCTCCGGCGGCGTGGCCGTCATCAAGGTGGGCGCTGCCACCGAGACGGAGATGAAGGAGAAGAAGCTCCGCATCGAGGACGCCCTGAACGCCACCCGCGCCGCTGTTGAGGAAGGCGTGGTCGCCGGCGGCGGCACCATCTTCGTCAACGTCATCCCCGCCGTGGAGGCTCTGCTGTCCACCGTGGAGGGCGACGAGAAGACCGGCGTCCAGATCATCGCCAAGGCCCTGGAGGCCCCCATCCGTCAGATCGCCGCCAACGCCGGCCTGGACGGCTCCGTCATCCTGGAGAAGGTCCGCTCCAGCCAGCCCGGCTACGGCTTCGACGCCTATAAGGAGGAGTACTGCGACATGGTGGCCGCCGGCATCATCGATCCCGCCAAGGTGACCCGCTCCGCCCTGGAGAACGCCGCCTCCGTCTCCGCCATGGTCCTCACCACCGAGTCTTTGGTTGCTGACAAGCCCGAGCCCCCCGCGGCTGCCCCCGCCCCCGGCGCGGGCGACATGGGCGGCATGTACTAAGCCGCCGCTCTGACCCTTGATTTTCCGATGATTCCCTGGAAAAAGCCGCCGATTCCCCACACTTTTTAAGTGTTTTAGTTAACGGGCAGTGTGAGCTTACACACAACCTACACACTTTGAGGATTCGGAAACGCTTCACATGGAATAAAGACCCGGTATTCACATTTGTGGATACCGGGTCTTTTGTGTGTCAGAGATAGTGGTTCATTTGAATCGCGATGCGCGCAGAACATCAGTCATACTACTCTCCCATTAAA
>CAMBID010000056.1 GCA_945867445.1 uncultured Clostridia bacterium
ATTACGCGTTCGGCAGACGGTACTTCTCCGCCGCGGCCCGGCGCTCCGCCTGGAAGTCGCCGGTCTCTCCGGCCTTTACGGCGTCCCGGTAGGCGTGCATGTCCATATGGGCGGCGCTGAGGGCAATCTGGCAGGCGGCGATGTTGGAACAGTGGTCGCCGATGCGCTCCAGATCCGTCAGGATCTCATCGAAGGCGAAGCTGTTGGCAAACTCGCATTCCCCGGCCTGCAGGCGCTTCACATGCCGGTCCCGGAGCTGGGCGGAGAGGCTGTCGATGACGTCCTCCAGAGGCTCCACCCCCTCCGCCGCCGGGATGTCCCCGTCCCGGAAGGCCTGGGTAGCCCGGGTGACGGTCTCCGTCAGGGCGTCGGTGATGACCTGGAGGTCCGCATTCGCGGCGGCGGAGAAGCGGTGCCCGCTCCGGGCCATGTCCCGGGCGTGCTGGGCGATGTTCATGGCGTGGTCGCCGATGCGCTCCAAGTCCGTAACGGTGTGGAGCCACTGGGAGACGCTGCGGCTGTCGGCTTCCCCGGGATCGCAGGCGGAGAGCTTCACGAGATAGCTCCCCAGTGCATCCTCGCAGCGGTCGAGATAGCTTTCCTCCTGCTCCACGGTCTCAAAGGCGCTGTCGCTGGGCTCCACCAGGAGGGAGATGGCGAGAAGCAGGTTCCGCTCCGCCCGGGAGGCCATGTCGCAGATCAGAGTCCGGCAGCGCTCCGCCGCGATGGCGGGGGTGGTGAGGAGCCGCTCATCCAGCATGGCGAAGGGGGCGTCCTGGGCGCTCTCCGGGATGCTGCGGACGGCAAGGGCCTCCAGCTTGCCCCGGAAGGGGAAGAGCAGGGCGGTGCAGGCTATGTTGAAAATGCTGTGGAAGACCGCGATGGAGAAGGCCGTGGCCCCCTCCCCCAGGAGGGCGGGAGCCGCCAGGTCCCGGATGAGCCAGAAGACCGGCAGGCACACGGCGGTGCCCAGAAGGTTGAAGTAGAAGTGGACCAGGGCGGTGCGCCGGGCGGCTCTCGTGGTGCCCACGGAGGAGAGCAGGGCCGTCACCGTGGTGCCGATGTTCTGCCCCATGATGATGGGGATGGCCATGGCGTTGGTCACCGTCCCGGTGGCGCTGAGGGCCTGCAAAATGCCGACGGAGGCGGAGGAGGACTGGATCACTGCCGTCAGCAGGGCGCCGGCCAGGACGCCCAGAATGGGGTTTGTGAAGACAAGCAAGAAACGGGCGAAGGCCTCGCTGTGGGCCAGAGGGGCCACCGCGCCGCTCATGGCCTCCATGCCGTACATCAGCACGGAAAAGCCCAGAAGGGCCGTGCCCGCGTCCCGGCGGACGCTGCGCCTGGACCCCAGCAACAGAAGAATGCCGGCCAGCGCCAGCACCGGCGTGAAGGAGGAGGGCTTCAGAAGCCGCACCGCAAGGCTGTCCCCGCTGATGCCGCTGAGACTCAAGAGCCAGGCCGTCACCGTGGTGCCGATGTTGGCGCCCATGATAACGCCAATGGCCTGCCGCAGCGCCATGAGGCCGGAGTTCACAAAGCCCACCACCATCACTGTGGTGGCGGAGGAGGACTGGATCACCGCCGTGACCCCCATGCCGAGAAGCAGCGCCCGCAGGGGACTGCCGGTCATGCCTGCCAGGATGTTTTTCAGCCGGGAGCCGGCGGCCTTCTCCAGGGCGGCTCCCATGATGTGCATGCCGAAGAGGAAGAGGGCCAGGCCCCCGATGAGATCCAGAAGATCGAAGATGCTCATGCGCACTCCTTCCCGGCCTGCGGCCGGTATCAGCCTTCAGAATTTCTTTCATGTGTTCTCTTTATACTGGCATCGTAGCAGGGAAACCATCAAAAACGCAACTGTGGGCTCTGCCAAAAGCGGCCCCGCCCCCTGGACTTCTCCTGTCTTTTCCTACAAGAAACGGGATTTTTCGTCCTTGTCCGCCTGGGAAAGGCAAAAAAGCCCTTGCAGTCCGTAAAAGACCCTGATATAATTATTATCCACGCTTACAGCCCCATTTTACACGGACTTTACGTGGCGCCTTTTTTCGGCGGTCCCTCTTGGCGGATTCACTTAACGGATTTACGGAAACTTGACATTGGCACGGCAGCGGAAAGGCGGCAGGCAATGAAATCATCCCAGGTACGCATGACAGAGGGCTCCATCCCGGACAAGATCATCCGTTTTGCCGTCCCTCTCTTTCTCGGGAATCTCTTCCAGCAGTTCTACAACACGGCGGACGCCCTCATCGTGGGCAACCTTCTGGGAGACCGGGCCCTGGCCGCCGTCAGCTCCACGGGCACGCTGGTCTTCCTCCTTGTGGGTTTCTTCGCCGGCATCTTCCTGGGCGCGGGCGTGGTGATCTCTCGCTACTTCGGCTCCCGGGAGACGGTGCAGATGCGCAAGGCCGTCCACAACGCCATTCTCTTCGCCCTGATCTCCGGCGCGGCGCTGACGTTCATAGGCACCACCCTGGCCCCCGCCATCCTGGGCTGGATGGGCACCCCGCCGGAGGTCATGCCCCAGAGCGTCACCTATATCCGGATCTATTTCGCCGGAAGCCTGGGGCTCTCCCTCTATAACGCCTGCATGGGCATCATGCAGGCGGTGGGCGACAGCCGCCATCCCCTCTGCTACCTTATCATCTCCTCCGTTACCAACGTTACGCTGGACCTCCTCTTTATCGGCGTCTTTCGGATGGGCGTGGGCGGCGCGGCCCTTGCAACCATTCTGGCCCAGTTCCTCAGCGCGGTCCTCTGCCTGCGCCGCCTCTTCACCACGAAGGAGGACCACCGCCTGGTGCTCCGGGAGATCCGGCCGGACCGGGAGATGCTGCGCCTGATCCTGCGCTACGGCCTGCCCTCCGGCTTCCAGAACAGTGTCATCGGCTTTGCAAACGTTATGGTACAGAGCAACATCAACGCCTTCGGCGAGCTTGCCATGAGCGGCTGCGGCGCCTACGCCAAGGTGGAGGGCTTCGCCTTCCTGCCCATCACCAGTTTCACCGCCGCCATCACCACCTTCGTGGGCCAGAACCTGGGCGCGGAGGAGTTTGACCGGGCGAGAAAGGGCGCCCGCTTCGGCATCCTCTGCTCCCTTCTCATCGCGGAGGGCATCGGGGTCATCACCTACATTTTCTCCCCCGTCTTCATCGGCGCCTTCTGCGATTCCCCGGCGGCCATTGCCTTCGGCGTGGACAAGGCCCATATCTGCGCGCTCTTCTTCTGCCTGCTGGCGGCCACGCACTGTCTCTCCGCCGTGCTCCGGGGCGCGGGAAGGGCCATGGTGCCCATGGTGGTGATGCTCTCGGTCTGGTGCGTGCTGCGGGTCGGCATCCTTCTCATCGTGGTGCCCATCACCCAAAGCATCCGCACCGTCAACTGGGTCTATCCCATCACCTGGAGCGTCAGCACCGTGTCGCTCCTCCTCTACTACCGCTGCAGCGACTGGCTCCATAGCTTCCAGCGGGAGAAGGCCGGGTAATACTCTTTCTTGATAAAAATCTTTGATTTTTATCAAGAAGGCGCCGCTGTCAGCGTCGCCCTTTTGCGGCAGTCTGCCGCAAAAGCCGTCTCATAAGTTCTTGACGCGCCTGCGGCGCTATCAAAAGCTTTGAAAGCTTTTTATCAAGAACTAGTATAAATGCCGCAAGATCCGGGGAGGGACGCCGCCGTGCATCCCTCCCCGTTTTCGCGCTGGTATAAGCCCTGTCCCCGCCGCATAGGATACCGGCAGGGGAGGGGTGTGCATGAACAACGACTACCGGGTGCCCATGGAGCACCGCCTGACGCTGACGGGCCGGGAGACTCTGACGGTTTCCGGCGTGGAGGATGTGGAGCGCTTCGACGAGACGGGCATCGTGATGGCAACTTCCGCGGGGCTTCTCACCGTTACCGGGGAGGGGCTGCACATCGGTCAGCTCTCCCTGGAGGGCGGCGAGCTCCACGTGGACGGCCGCATCGATTCCGTCAGCTATGAGGAAACCGCCGAAGGAGGCGGAAGCTGGCTGCGGAGGCTCCTGGGGGGATGAGGATCCAGGTCTCCGGGCAGTTACTGCTCTTCAGTCAGTCCATCCTGCTGGGGCTGGGGCTGGCGCTCCTCTACGACCTGCTGCGGCCGCTGCGCCGCCGCAGCGGGCGTCTGGCTCCCCTCTGGGACGGGGGCTACTGCCTGACCCTGGCCGTGCTGCTGGGCCTTTTCACCCTGCGGCGGGGGGGCGGGGAGCTGCGGCTCTACTGCCTGTTGGGGACACTGGGCGGGGCGGTGCTGCAGTTTGCCTGCTTTTCCCGGCTCCTGGCCCCTCTCTGGGAGTTCTGGGCCCAGACGGCGCTGGCGGCGGCGCAGCTTGCCCTGCTGCCGCTGCGGCTGCTGGCGCGGGGGGTGAAAAAAGTGGAAAAGTTCCGCAAAAACCTCTTTTATTTTCAAAGAAAATGGTTTACAATAAGAAAAATTGGTGCCGCGGTTCCCAAGCGGCGGCCCAGGGGAGGGAAGAGGCATGGCAAAGGCCCCCAAAAAGCGGAAGCTGGCGTCCGGATTCTCCGTGCGTCTTGTGATCCTGGCGCTGCTGGCAGTGCTGGGCTGGCAGCTTTGGCGGATGCAGGACCAGCTGGAGACGGCCCGGACGCAGGAGCAGCAGCTCCGGCAGCAGGTGCAGCTGCAGCAGCAGGCCAACGACGCCCTGCAGAAAAGCATCGACCAGGGCGGAAGCCAGGAGGAGATGGAGCGCATCGCCCGGGATGAGTTGGGGCTCGTGACCCCCGGCGAGCGGGTCTTCGTGGACATCGGCCGCTGAGAGCGCAATGCCCCGCCCACGGCGGGATCTTATAAAAACGGTAAGACGGGAGAAGGGTATGGAGCCTGAGATCGGCAAGATCCTGGAAGGGAAAGTCACCAGCATTACGAAGTTCGGCGCGTTTGTCGCGCTGGAGGGCGGCCGCTCGGGCCTGGTACATATCTCCGAGATCGCCCCCACCTACGTTAACGACGTTCACGATTTCCTGCAGGAGGGGCAGACCGTCAAGGTCAGGGTCCTCTCTGCGGAGAACGGGAAGATCAACCTCTCCATTAAGAAGGCCCTGCCCCAGGAGGAGCGGCCACGCTCCTTCCGTCCCGCGTCTCAGCGGGGCCCGGCCAGACCCGCCCCGCCCCCGGCGCCGCAAACCCCGGACCAGATCTTCGAGGACAAGCTCAAGCAGTTTATGACTGCCTCCGAGGGAAAAATGGCGGACCTGCACCGCAGCATGGACGGCCGGCGCGGCCGCCGCAGAAAGTAAACGCCATCGCGGCGGAGCCAACGCTCCGCCGCGATTTTTTGCCCCTGCGCCTGATACTACTCTCCCATTAAAATAAGATATTTCAATGGGAGAGTAGTATCAAACTTTTTTCGTGTCTCCTTCAGGGTAGAAGACCGCCTGCACGGCACAGTCGTCGGTGAGCGGGCCGCGCCTGCGGCACTCTGCGAGGATGGCCCCGGCCAGGGCCTGGGGGTCCTCCCCGCTCCAGCCGGCGAGAAAATTCTGAAGCCACTCGTCGTTCCCGGCGTCGGCTACGCCGTCGCTGATGAGGACGGCGAAGCTGCCGCCCTCCAGGCGGAGGCGGGTGACATCCGGCGGCGCCGGGGTCTCCCGGAGCCCCGCCGGCAGGGCGGTGCCGGTGATCCGCCGGACTGCGCCCAGGCGCTTGAGGTAGCTGGGGGCTGCGCCGTACTTGTAGAAAACGGCCTCTCCGGTCTCCCGCTGCAGCGTCAGCAGGTCGATGGTGGCAAAGCTCCCGGTCTCCTCCCCCCGGAGGGCCAGGGCGGAGTTCAGGGTCTTCAGGGCGGCCTCCGGCTGGATGCCGGCCTCCAGGAACTGCCGGAGGAGGCGGCTGGTCAACGCCGACTCCCGCCGGGCGTTCTCCCCGCTGCCGCTGCCGTCGGAGAGCAGGAGGCAGAGGAGCCCGTCCCGGTCCCGGAAGCTCTCCACGCTGTCGCCGCAGATCTTCTCCCCCTCCTTTGGCCGCAGGACGGCTCCCACCCGGCATTCCGGGGCGTTCCCGCCGGAGACCGGGCGCTCC
>CAMBID010000057.1 GCA_945867445.1 uncultured Clostridia bacterium
GACGGAGCGCAGTTTGCCCCCTCCGGCGAGGCCGGAGGGGGCAAAGGCCGCCGCCGGGGAATCCTGCGGATGCTCCGGCGGCGGAGAACTCACGGAAAACGGACTGCCGTTTTCAGTGCAGTACGCCCGGTGTTACGCTGTTCTCGCCGTCGGTGAGGTCGCCGTCCAGGTCGTGGACGCGGGCGTTGCGGAGCATCTGGCGGTAGCTGGCGGGACGAAAGAGGGTCTCGCCCTCTGTCGTGCAGGTGCTGGTGCGGCCGGCGCGGGCAGCGTCGCTGCTGGTGTCGGCGTCGTTCCGGCTGTCAGCCGGATTCTCGCCCACCGTGCCGTTATTGAGGGCCCCTTCCGGCATGCTGCCGCTGCCGTTGCCGCTGACATCCCCGCCGGCGGCGGAGCCGCCGTTGGGCTGACTGGCGTTGGGGGCGCTGGGGTTGCCTATGCTGCCGTCGGGATCCACGAGGCTGCCGTCGGGGTCAATGACGCTGCCGTCAGGGTCGATGACGCTGCCGCTGCCGGGCCCGTTGTTGACGGCATCATTCTTCTTGTCGCTGCCGCAGGCAGTGAGACCGCCCAGGCACAGCGTCAGGCTCAGGAGCAGGATCAGGATGCGTTTCAAGCTGCTTCCTCCTTTGCAAGGGTGGTTTTCTCCGGGAAGGCAGGGAACCGCCCGGAATGCGGCGCGGCTCCCTGCCTGCGATACCCGATAGGTATTCTGCGCAGAAGCGCCGCCGCCATGTGAGGAAATTTTTCCCATCCGCTCTCCGGCGCGCCGGAACCTCCCTGCCTCCTTGACTTTTCCCCCAGCGGAATTTATACTAAAACCTGGCAAAAAGCTTTCGAAGCGTTTGATTTCGCGAAGCGCGTCCGGCTTTTGTGAGACACGGGATTTCATACTCTTTCTTGATAAAAATCAAAGATTTTTATCAAGAAAGAGTATCAAAGGACAGGATCTCATCGGAAATCAGGATCACCGTATTCCAAACAGCAAACGGTTTTCCGAAGCCGTTTTTCAAGAAAAAAGGAGGGCGTTCCATGGCTCGTTCCGCCGGTATCCTGCTGCCCCTCTTCTCCCTGCCGTCCGACTTTGGCATCGGCTCCATGGGCGGGGAAGCCCGGCAGTTCCTCGACTTCCTCCATGCCGCCGGGCAGGGCTGGTGGCAGATGCTGCCCCTGACCCCCGGCGGCGGGGGCAACTCCCCCTACTCCAGCACCTCCTCCTTCGCCGGGAACCCCCTGCTGCTGGATCTGCCCGCCTTGCAGAAGGACGGCCTTCTGACGGCGGAGGAGGTGGAGAGCGCCCGGGTTTCCGGCTTCGGGCCCATCGACTACGGCGCCATCCTGCAAAGCCGGGAAGCCCTGCTGCGCAGCGCCTTCCGCCGGGGCCGGACGCGGGATGAGCAGGCCGTGGCGGAGTTTCGCTCCCGCTGCCCCTGGGTGGAGGATTACGCTCTGTACCTCGCCGCGAAAGCCCATTTCGGCGGGAAGTACTGGCCGGATTGGGAGGACGGGGCCCTCCGGGAACATAAGCAGGAGGCTGTGGCGGAGTGGCGGAAGAAGCTCTCGGAGGACGTGGATTACCACATCTATGTCCAGTACCTTTTCGACGTCCAGTGGCAGGCGCTGAAGGACTATGCCGGGAAATGCGGCGTAAAAATCATCGGGGACCTCCCCATCTACGTTTCTCTGGACTCCGCCGACGTCTGGAGCGAGCGGCAGTTCTTCCGGCTGGACGAGAAGGGCTGCCCGGTGGAGGTGGCCGGGGTGCCGCCGGACTGCTTCTCGGAGGATGGGCAGCTCTGGGGCAACCCCCTTTACGACTGGGAGCGGATGCGCGCCGACGGCTTCGGCTGGTGGATCCGGCGCATCGGCGGCAACACCGGGCGCTTTGACGCCATCCGCATCGATCACTTCCGGGCCTTTGCCGCGGGCTGGTGCGTCCCGGCGGGGGAGAAAACCGCAAAAAACGGTGTTTGGCGGCCCGGCCCGGGGATGGATCTTGTGGGCGTGCTGACCTCCTGGTTTTCCGGGACGGAGTTTTGGGCGGAGGACCTGGGGCTCCAGACCCCGGACGTTGCGGAGCTTTTAAGGTCCTCCGGCATGCCCGGGATGCGGGTGCTGGAGTTCGCCTTCTCGGACCCCGCCAACAGTTATCTTCCCCACAACTGTCCGGAAAATGCCCTCTGCTACACCGGCACCCACGACAACGACACCCTCCGCGGCTGGTACCGGACGGCGCGGCCGGAGGAGCGGGCCTTCGCTGAGAAATACCTGAATGCCGGCGGCGAGGATGCCGTCTGTGAGGCCGTCCTCCGGGCGGGGCAGGGCAGCGTCGCCAAGTACTTTATCGCCCAGCTCCAGGATTATCTGGGCCTGGGCAGCGAGGGCCGCATCAATACCCCCGGCACCGTGGGGAACGGGAACTGGAGCTTCCGCCTGCCGCAGGGGGTCTTCACGCCGGAGCTGGCGGAGCGCATCCGGGGAGTAACCGCCCTTTACGGCCGCTGCCCGGCGGAGGAGCCGGAGGCCTTGACAGACGGAGCGGAAACTGATACCATAGCGTCGGAACCCGTCCCCGGGAAGTCGGACTGACCGGAGACCGGCGAAACATCATCTGCTGATCTGAACGGCGAGGACACGATCCGAGCTGGAAGCCGCAGGGGAATCGAAGCGGGCTGTGTCCCGCTGTGAGGGCTATGCCTTTCATCCTCCCTGCCTTCCCGGGCAGGGAGGATGTTTCTTCTTCCGGGGTGGAGAGATCCCCCACAGAGGGACGGAAACCTGCGCAAAATACCCTCACGGGGCATCCACCCGAAAGCTGTACAGGAAAGGGAGGAAGACCATGGAAAACCGCGTGGCCGTGCTGGCCATCATTGTCCGCGACACTGGCGCCGTTTTGACCCTCAACGAGCTGCTCCACCGGTACGGGGAGCACATCATCGGGCGGATGGGCCTGCCCTGCCGGGACCGGGGCCTGCGCCTCATCAGCGTGGCCCTGGACGCGCCGGGGGATGTGATCTCCGCCCTCTCCGGCAAGATCGGGCGGCTGCCCGGGGTCACGGCTAAGACGGTCTATGCCCCGGAGGACGCCCTGCGTTAACGGAAAGGACGAACTGCTATGAATCTCACAAAGAAAGTATCCACCCTGCTGCTGGTCTTGGCATTTACGCTGAGTCTTGCCGCCTGCGGCCAGCCCGGGGACCCCTCCGCCGCCGGGAGCAGCAGCGCCTCCGCCGGGGAGCCGGAACCGGTGACGGTCCGGGTGGCGGCCCTGAAGGGACCCACCGCCATGGGTCTCGCCGGCCTGGAGGAGGAGAGCGCTGCGGATCCCGGGGTTTCCTATGACTTTACCCTGGCAGCCTCCGCCGACGAGGTGACTCCCGCCCTCCTCCAGGGGGAGCTGGACATCGCCTGCATCCCGGCCAACCTGGCGGCGGTGCTCTATCAGAAGACGGAGGGCCAGATCGTGACGGTGGCCGTCAACACCCTGGGCGTCCTCTACCTCGTGGAGAACGGGAACGCCGTGCAGTCCCTCTCTGACCTGAAGGGCAAGACCATCGTGGCTGCCGGCAAGGGCTCCACGCCGGAGTATGCCCTGCGGTACCTCCTGACGGAGAACGGCATCAATCCCGACGCCGACCTCACCATCGACTGGAAGAGCGAGCACAGCGAGTGCGTGGCGGCCCTCGGACAGGGCGCAGCCACCATTGCCCTGCTGCCCCAGCCCTTCGTCACCGTGGCCCAGGGGAAGATCCAGGGCCTGCGGATGGCCCTGGACCTGACCGCGGAGTGGGACGCGCTCGATAACGGCTCCGCCCTCCTCACCGGCGTGGCCGTGGCCCGGAAGGCTTTCGCGGAGGAGCACCCCGCCGCGGTGAGCGCCTTCCTGCAGGACTATGCCGGGAGCGTGGATTGGGTCAACGGCAGCACGGCGGAGGCCGCCGCCGTCATCGGGGAGATGGGCATCGTGGACGCAGACGTCGCCGAGAAGGCCCTGCCCTACTGCAACATCGTCTGCCTCACCGGGGCGGAGATGAAGGCCAAGCTCTCCGGCTATCTCCAGGTGCTCTTCGACGCCGATCCCGCCTCCGTGGGCGGCGCGCTGCCCGGAGACGACTTCTACTGCGGCGCATAATACGAAAAGCTGATCAAACGCTCTCAAAGCTTTTGACAGCGCGAAGCGCGTCCGGTTTTGATGAGACGGGCGCGCATCCCGCCCGCCGCCAGTGCGCGGGGCCCGGACTTTCAGGAAGGGAGGCAGCGGTATGAAAACGGGAAGCGGGACGGGGCGGAAGCTCTGGCCGGCCATCTTCTGGCTTCTGCTCTGGCAGGGGGTCAGCGCGGCTCTGGGGCAGCCGCTGCTGCTGCCCTCCCCCCTGCAGGTAGCGGGCTGCCTTTGGGGACTTTTCCGGACCGCCGGGTACTGGTCCGCCCTGGCCCTCTCCACCGGGCGGATCCTGGGGGGCTTCCTGGCGGCGGAGGCAGCGGCGGCGGGTCTTGCCGCCCTCTCCGCGCGGTTTCCCCCCATCCGGGAGCTGCTGTCTCCCGCCGTGGCGGCCATCAAGGCGGTGCCGGTGGCATCCTTCATCATCCTGGTCTACCTGTGGCTGCCGGGGCGGTGGCTGACGGGCTTCATCTCGGCGCTGATGGTCTTCCCGCCGGTATACCTGAACCTGCTGGAGGGCCTGGGGAGGCGGGACCGGCAGCTTGCCGAGATGGCCCGGGTCTTCCGGGTGCCCTGGGGGCGGCGCTTCCGGCATCTGGATCTGCCGCAGCTCCTCCCCTATCTGCGCTCCGCCACGAGCCTGGGCCTGGGCCTGTGCTGGAAGGCGGGCGTGGCCGCCGAGGTCATCGGCGTGGTGCGGGGATCCCTGGGGGAGAGGCTGTATCAAAGCAAGATCTACTTCGAGATGCCGGAGCTCTTCGCCTGGACGGTGAGCATCGTGGCGCTCTCGGTCCTCTTTGAGAAACTGGCCATGGCGGGGCTTGCCCGCCTGGAGAGAAGGGCGGGGGGAGCATGGAACTGAGGGTGGAGGGACTCACCAAGCGATACGGCGGCGAGGCGGTGCTGAAAGGCGTTTCCTTCGTTTTGCATGAGGGCATCACCTGCCTGATGGCTCCCTCCGGGGCCGGGAAAACCACCCTGCTCCGCATCCTGCTGGGCCTGGAGCGGGCTGACGGAGGCCGCGTCACGGGGCTTGCCGGACACCGGGTCAGCGCCGTCTTTCAGGAAAGCCGCCTGCTGCCGGGGCTGGACGCGGAGGGGAACCTGCGCTTCGCCCTGGGAGCGGAATACGACAGGGCCTCCGCGGCGGAGATGCTGCGGGAGCTGGGGCTCTCCGACGTGGGGACAAAGCCCGTCCGGGACTACTCCGGCGGGATGCAGCGTCGGCTGGCGCTGGCCCGGGCGCTGCTGGCGCCCTGGGAGCTCCTGCTGCTGGACGAGCCCTTTGCGGGGCTGGACCGGGCCAGCCGGGACCGGGCGGCGGAGTGCGTCCGGCGGTACGCCGCCGGGAAGACCGTTTTGGCCGTGACGCACGATGAGACGGACGCCATTGCTCTGGGGGCAGGGGTTTTGCGGCTGTCCCAGGCCGGCAGGAGCTGATAGGGCGAGGGGACCGCTCCCGCCGGGGACGCTGGGGAAACCGGCGGATTTCCCCCTTCCGGGGCATGCCGGGTCCCGCCCCGGCAGACGGGAGAGCCGTCGTGGAAGCCCGGCGGCTTGCAAGGGGCTATCCTTTTCCAATCAAAGGGATAGCCCCTTGCGCTTCCCAAGAAAGAGGACATACAGAACGGCAGAGCCGAAAACTCTTGAACCGCCCCGAGCCGGGACACAGCTTGCACAGGCACAGCACAAGCTGCAGCGCCTTGCATCGGAGGTCAATCGAAAAGCATCCGTACCAAAACGGTACGGATGCTTTCCTGTTTTACGGACACCGCCCTTAAGCCGCGCTTCCCCCATTGGGATGCTAGTATTTGCTTTCGCCGGGCTCATACTAGTTCTTGATAAAAAGCTTTAAAAGCTTTTGATAGCGCCGCAGGCGC
>CAMBID010000058.1 GCA_945867445.1 uncultured Clostridia bacterium
GCCCGCCGCGATGGTTAGAACCAGCAGGACAGCCGCCAGCAGGGGCAGGATACGCTTTCGCACGGGATTCACCCCCTTTCGTTGGGTCTCTACTGGTAAAACGACGGCGGGATGGTGAAATTTGCGGCAATTGGAAAAATTTTTCGAAAATTTTCCTTTTTTGTTGAAGGTCACAAAAAGAAAGGGGCAATTATGGCGTTTTCGCCAACACTATATTTTCAGCAATCCGAAGAATCGTGTCCCGGTCCAGGCGGCTGTTGATCTGGAACATCAGGTTATGCTCCTCATCAAACCAGAAAAGGATGTTGCTGTCATTCTCCGCCGTGGATTCATAATAATCCGCAGGCAGTCCGTTCACGGTGGTGCGCTCGTAAAGTGTATTCTCCGGGGAAAGGCCGGTGACAAGCCCGTCATTCATAAACTGATAGTCAAAGATAAAGCTATGGCCCGTTTCGGGGTCTGCATAGTGGGCTCCATACATCCCAACGTCCGAAAAGTCGTCCTCGGCAACCAGCACATACCCCTCCGGCACCCAGCCGAGACGATAGGCAGGGAAGTCGGCAGGCTCCTCGCTCCCGGTGAAGCGGTAAAGCACGAAGTTCTCCCCGACCTCCCGCAGCCAGGAACGCAAGGTCTCCCGGGCCTGGGCGTCCACGCTGAGGAAGACTCCGCCGGAGAGGAGACAGACCAGGAGGAACGCCGCCGCCCGCCGCAGCGCCGCGTGGAGATACGGATGCTCCGCCCGGCGGCAGAGGGCCCGGAGCTTCCGGCGGAAGGCCGCCGAGGGAACATAGGCGGCCCGGGGGTCAAAATCCGCCTCCAGGCTCTCCACGAAGGCCCGGCAGGAGTCCCGGGCGGCTATGCGCAGCATTTCGTCCGTCATCGTGATCTCTCCTTTTCATAGAGTTCCCGGAGCTGCTCCTTGGCCCGCCGGTGGAGCCGGGTCACGGCGTCGTAGGAGAGGCCCAGCATGGGGCCGATCTCCTTCAGCTCATAGCCCTGATAGTACTTCAGCCAGAGGAGCTGCCGTTCTACCGCCGGCAGGCGCAGCATGCAGTCCGCCAGAGGGCTTTCCCCCCGGGGCTGCGTCTCGATGCCCTGCCAGTCCTCCAGCGGCACCGTGGGCCGCCGTTTCCGGCGGCGCAGCTGGTCGATGGCTTTGTTCTCTACGATAGTAACGACGTAGGCCTTGGTTTTTTTGCACATGGGGTCAGAAATTTTTGAAATATTCTGAGCGATGGCAAGAAACGCCTCATGGACGGCGTCCTCCGCATCCTGGGGCTGCCCCAGCAGCCGGAACGCCGTGTGGAACATGAGGCCCTGGTAGGTCTCATAGATCTGAACGAATCTGGACTTGTCCCGGGGAGCTTCGATATCGGCGAGATAGATCAACATAAGCGTCTCCTTTGCCCCGCCGGGGCAGAGGGCGGCAACCCTTCACTTATAACGACGGAGCGAAGCAGAATTTGCGCGGGATGGGAAAACTTTTGGAAAACCTTTTTCAAGCTCAGGATACCACAGTTTGGGAGCCGATGGAAGGGGGCAAAGGGACGCGGCAATCCGCATCTCCCGTCCTTCCCGTACCGGGCGGATGATATCCGGCCTTGCGCCGATCGCCCCGATATGGTATGCTGATAGGGATTTCAAGGGAAAGCCTTTCCCTTGAAATCCCGTGCGCTCCGCGCACGCGCGGCGTGCATCCTGCACGCCGCGCCGCAGCACGAAACCAGGCAAGCGCTTCTTTGCATGAAAGTTTTGCGCATCCTTTCCGGTTGCCCCGAAGGGGCGAGGGAATGGCACATTCTATTTTTTTCCATGCTTTTGCATCGCAAAAATACGTTGAAGCCTCGCCGGCGGAGGGAACCTATCCCACCGCCGGGGCGTCTAAGCAAGGAGGGATTCTATGCGGATCGGCAACGTCACACTGGAAGCGCCCCTGATGCTGGCCCCCATGGCCGGCGTTACCGACGCCGCCTTCCGCCTTCTCTGCCGGGAGGAGGGCGCTGCCTTCACCTGCACGGAGCTCATCTCCTCCAAGGCCCTGTGCTTCCACGACCGGAAGACCTTTTCCCTGCTGCGCCGCTTCCCGGAGGAGCAGCCCTCGGCGGTGCAGATTTTCGGCAGCGATCCCGCCTGCATGGCGGAGGCCGCCGCCATCGCCCTGGAAGAGACCGGGGCGCAGGTCATCGACCTGAACATGGGCTGCCCCATGGGGAAGATCGTGAATAACGGCGACGGCTCCGCCTTAATGCGCAGCCCGGATCTCGCGGGGCGCATCGTGGAGGCGGTGAACGCCGCCGTTCCCGTTCCGGTGACGGCCAAGATCCGCCGGGGCTGGGACATGGGCAGCTGCAACTGCGTGGAGGTGGCCAAGGTCCTGGAATCCGCCGGGGCCGCCGCCATCGCCGTCCACGGCCGCACCCGGGCCCAGATGTACTCCGGCCAGGCGGACTGGAACTGCATTCGGGCGGTGAAGGAGGCGGTGGGCATCCCCGTCATTGCCAACGGCGACATCTTCGAACCCGAGGACGTGCTCCGCATCCTGCGATACACCCGCGCGGACGCCGCCATGATCGGCCGGGGCTGCTTCGGAAACCCCTGGATCTTCCGCCAGGCCCGGGCGCTGCTGGAGGGTCGGGAAAAGCCGGAGCGGCCTCCTCTCGCCCAGCGCTGTGAGACGGCGCTGCGGCAGATCGAGCTGGCGGCGGAGCTGCGGGGCGAACGCGTCGCCGTGCTGGAGGGACGCAAGCAGTACTGCTGGTACCTGAAGGGCATCGCCCACTCGGGCTATTACAAGGAGCAGATCGTCCGCATGAACACCCTTGAGGACGCCCGGGCCGTCACCCGCGGCATCCAGCGGGACCTCACGGACTGATCCCACCGCCCGGAAAGACGCATCACTTGACAGAGAGGAGGGGCGGCATGGCAGAAAGCATGGAGGAGGTCTGGCTGGCACAGGCGAAGAGCGGAGACCAGGAGGCCTTCGGCTGCCTGGTCCGGGCCTATGAGAAGCGGGTCTTCGCCCTGACCCGCCGCCTCTGCGTGGACCCCTCCGACGCGGAGGAGGCCGCCCAGGACGCCTTTCTCGCCGTCTGGCAGGGCCTGCCCGCCTTCCGGGGGGAGGCCCGCTTTTCCACCTGGCTCTACCGGCTCACCGTCAATGCCTGCACGGATATCCTCCGGCGCAGGCAGCGGCGCTCCGGCCGGGACGAGCCGCTGGACCGGGCGGAGGCTCTCCCCGACCGGGCCCCCTCCCCCCAGGAGGCGGCGGAGCGCAAAGAGCTCCGCTCCGCCATCGAGGCAGGCCTCCGGCAGCTGCCGGAGGAGTACCGGACGGCCCTGGTGCTGCGGGAGATCCAGCAGCTCTCCTACGAAGAGATCGCCCAGGCCACGGGGGCGAAATCGGGCACCATCAAGTCCCGGATCAGCCGGGGGCGGGGCCTGCTGCGAAAATTTTTACAGGAACATGGAAACCTTTCCGATTTCCCTGCGTCTAACCGGATAGAAGCAGGAAAGGGGGGACGCGGATGACGCCCTGTGAGAAATACTGGGAGGCGCTGAACGCCTTCGTGGACGGGGAGTGCTCTCCGGAGGAGGAAAACCGGCTCCGCGCCCATCTCTTGGAATGCGAGGCCTGCCGGGAGGCCCTGGCAGACCTGACGGCCATGCGGGATGGCTTCCCGTCCTGGGAGGAGGAAGCCGTGCCGGAGGGCTTCGCCGACGGCATCCTCCAAACGGTCGCCGGGACACCGCAGCAACAGCCGAAAAAAGCGAAGAAGAGGGGCCGCAGCGCCGCCTGGGCGTCTCTTGCCGCATGCCTGGGCCTCATGGTCCTGCTGGGGACGCTCTTCCCCGGAAGCCGCGGCGCCAGCACCGCCAACAACGCCGCTCCTGCCAGCGGCGCCGCCGTGACCGCCAGCCAGGCTGCAGAGTCCCAGAGCGGCGAGGGCGAAAACGACCGCGCGCCGGAAGGCAGCGACGCATACTCCGGGCAGGCATGGGAGGACCAGCAAACACTGCTGGCAAAAAGGGACATCCTGGCCCAGGCGGATGCCGACCTCTGCTGGACGCTGACGGAGGATGAGGAGTTGAATCTTCTCTCCGGCCGCACGGCCGAGATCACGGCGGAGGGCCGGGTCTACACCCTCACCATGGCGGAGCTCACGGAGCTCCAGGCCCGGGCCGCGGAGGCGGACCTTGCCCTGGACCTCCCGGGGAGCGGCCCGGCCTCCACCGCCGCTGCCAGCGGAAACTCCCTCGATCCAGCGGACCCCTCCCCCGGCGAAAAAAGCCAGGGCGAGTCCGCCTACCGGGTTCTGGTCCGCCCAGCGGAAGAGCCCTGACCGGTCAGCGGCGAAACCATAATACTCTTTCTTGATAAAAATCTTTGATTTTTATCAAGAAGGCGCCGCTGTCAGCGTCGCCCTTTTGCGGCAGTCTGCCGCAAAAGCCGTCTCATAAGTTCTTGACGCGCCTGCGGCGCTATAAAAAGCTTTTAAAGCTTTTTATCAAGAACTAGTATAAAACAGCGGAAAAGGTCGCTCTATCGGGCGGCCTTTTTCATTATCCCGGGATATGGCAGCACGTCCGGTTTTTCGGAGACGGCGCGGCGTGCATCCCGCGCGCCCCGAGTACGCGGAGCGCACGGGATCTCAAAAAAAGATTTCCTTGAAGATCCCGCATCAAAGTGTGGAGCCTCCGTCCCCGCCTGATACTTCAATGGCTGCTGAAAAGCGGCAGATCCGTGCTTTTCGAAACGCCCCCTGTGCAAAGGGGCCCGCGGCACGGGCAAAGGCCGTGACTGCAGGATCCTCCCTCAGGGCTTGACATTCTGCGCCCTGACGGGGTATCATATCCAAAGATAGAGACAGGCGGGGAAGGCAGCTTTCCCGCCCTTGCGGCGTCTTCGGAAAAGGCTGCCTCCCGCGGCGGGGAAGACGGCACAGGATGCAGAATGTAACGGAACAAAGGGGGAGCGGCATATGCTCTTTGGAAGAAAAAGCGGCGGTATCCGGTGGCTCATCGTGGGTCTTGGCAACCCTGGGGAGAAGTACGCCCGCACCCGGCACAATCTGGGCTTTCTGGCCCTGGACCTGCTGGCGGAGCGGCAGAAATTGAAGGTGAACCGCATCAAGTACAAGGCCCTGGTGGCGGAGACGGAGTTCGGCGGGGCCCGCTGCCTTCTCATGAAGCCCCAGACCTACATGAACCTCTCCGGCGAGGCTGTGCGGGAGGCGGCGCAGTTCTACAAGATCCCCGCCGACCATGTGCTCGTCATCTATGACGACGTGTCCCTCCCGGTGGGGAAGCTCCGGGTACGGCCCTCCGGCAGCGCCGGGGGCCACAACGGCATCAAAAACATCATTGCCCACCTGGGGACGGACGTCTTCCCCCGGGTGAAGATCGGCGCGGGCGCCCCGGCGGGGGGCGGAGCGGAGATGGTGGACTGGGTCATCGGTGAGCCCTCCCCGTCGGACAAGAAGCTGCTGCTGGAGGCTGCGAACCGGGCCGTGGATGCCGCGGAGCGCATCGTGCTGGACGGCGGCGACTGCCAGAAGGCCATGAACCAGTTCAACTGAGGGGCATCCCTCTCCACAGGAGTACCGCATGAAACAGCTGTTGGAAAAACTCAATACCCTGGCGGAGGTCCGGGAGCTGGCGGAACGCATCGACGGCGGGGGCTGCCCGGTGGAGGTCACGGGCCTCCAGGGCGTCCACCGGGCCCTGACGGGCGCCGCCCTCAGTGAGAGCGTGGGCCGTCCCGCCCTCTTCGTCTGCGGAGACGAGGGGGAGGCCCGGACCC
>CAMBID010000059.1 GCA_945867445.1 uncultured Clostridia bacterium
CTTTCGTATTTTAAATGGAATTTTCTTTTCCCTCCGGGGGGATATCGTCAGCGGGCGGGGCCCGCATTGCCTTTCCCTCAGGACAGCTTCATTCTCGCATCCTTCTGTAAAGTGGAAAACCCCGATTTCGTAAAGTCCCGGTAAAATCGGGCGGAAAAAAGCAGACGCGCTGAAAAGCGCGTCTGCTCTCTGTCTTCTTACTGCTCCGCAGGGGGATCGGGTTCCTTCGGAGTTTCCTCCGGGGCCTCCTGGGGGGGCTCCTGGGGGGGCTCCTGGGGGGGCTCCTGGGGCTCCTCCCCGGCCGCCTCCGTTTCCCCGGACGCCTCCTGGGGCTCCGGGGCCTGGATCTTCTCGGAGATCATGTGGACCTTCCGGGCGGCGGGCTCGATGACCTCCGGCTGGGAGGGACGGAAGCCGTCCTGCAGCCCCTTCGGCTCGGTGGAGGCGTAGGCATCCTCCACGGTGGCGGGGTCCCGGCCCTCCAGGATGGCCACCATCTCGCCGCCGGAGGTAGGCGACGACCTTGTCCATGTCCTCCCGGCTGTCCTTCAGGATGCCCACGGCCTTGGCGTAGCACTCGTCCAGGATGCCCTTGACGGCCTCGTCCATGGCGGCGGCGGTGTCCTGGGCGCAGTCCATGCCGTAGCCGCCGTCCAGGTACTGGCTTCTCCGGGAGGCCAGGGCCATCATGCCGAAGCGGTCGCTCATGCCGAACATGGCAACCAAGTTCCGGGCCACGGCGGTGGCGTCCTGGATGTCCTGGCTGGCGCCGTTGGTCATGGTGTTCAGCACCACTTCCTCGGCGGCCCGGCCGCCCATGGAGACGGTGATCTTGCTCATGAGCTCGTCCTTGGTGCGCAGCTCCGTCTTGTCCTCCTCCGGCATCAGGAGGGTGTAGCCGAGGGACCCCTGGGTGTGGGGGACGATGGTGATCTTCTGAACGGGCTCGGTATTTTTCAGCTTGTAGGCCACCATGGCGTGGCCCACCTCATGGTAGGCCACCAGCCTCTTCTCAAACTCCGTCAGGACGCTGCCCTTCTTCTCCGTGCCGGCGATGACCAGCTCGAAGGCGGCCAGCAGGTCCTCCTGGGTCACCAGCTTGCGGCCCTTGCGGACGGCCCGGAGGGCGGCCTCGTTGACGAGGTTGGCAAGGTCCGCGCCCACGCAGCCGGCGGTGGCGAGAGCCACCTTGCGGAGGTTCACGTCCTCGGCCAGCTTGATGTTCCGGGTGTGGACCTGGAGCGTCGCGAGACGGCCCGCCAGGTTGGGCCGGTCGATGGTGATGCGCCGGTCGAAGCGGCCGGGGCGGAGCAGGGCCTGATCCAGCACCTCCGGGCGGTTGGTGGCGGCCAGCAGGATGACGCCCTTGGTGGGGTCGAAGCCGTCCATCTCCGCCAGGAGCTGGTTCAGGGTCTGCTCCCGCTCGTCGTTGCCGCCGAAGCGGCCGGAGTCCCGGGTCTTGCCGATGGTGTCGATCTCATCGATGAAGACGATGCAGGGGGCCACCTTGGCGGCCTCCTTGAAGAGGTCCCGGACGCGGCTGGCGCCCACGCCCACGAACATCTCCACGAAGTCAGAACCCGAGATGGAGAAGAAGGGGACGTTGGCCTCACCGGCCACGGCCTTGGCAAGCAGGGTCTTGCCGGTGCCCGGAGGGCCCACCAGGAGAGCGCCCTTGGGGAGCTTCGCGCCGATCTCGGTATACTTCTGGGGGTTATGGAGGAAGTCGATGATCTCGGTGAGGGACTCCTTGGCCTCGTCCTGGCCCGCCACGTCCCGGAAGGTGACGCCGGTCTGCTTCTCCATATAGACCTTGGCGTTGGCCTTGCCCACGCCGCCGATGCCGCCGATGCCGCCCATGCCGCCCTTTTTGGACATCCAGCGCCAGAAGAGGGAGAACATCAGCATGATGAGGAGGAAGGGCAGCACATAGCTGATGAGAAGGGCCATGCCCGTGCTCATGGGGGGCTTGTAGGGCCCGGCGGTGAACTTCACGCCCTTCTCATCCAGCAGGGGGATGAGTGCATCGTTGTTGACGGGCACGGTGTAGAACTCTTTCCCGGTGAAGTCCGTGCCGTCCTCCTTGGTATAGGTGTAGTCCTCCTTGGTGGTGAGGCGCAGGAGCTGGGACTCCGAGTCGAAGCGGACGGCTTCCGCTTTCCCTTCCTCAATGAGGTCCAGGAAGGTGGAGTATGGGATCTCCGCCGAGGCGGCGGTGCCGGTCCTGCTGTTGATATAGAGCCCGGCGTAGCGGAGCACCAGCGTCAGCAGCAGGGCCCAGGCCACCAGGCGCAGCACGCCCTGGAGGTTTTTTCCTCCCTTGTTGTTTTGGTCATTGCGCTTATCGTTTTGATTCATCAGGGGTCTCCTTTCCGCGGGGGAAGGGCCGGGACGCCCGGCCGGAGCGGTATCGTCAGGATACGGAATTTCCAGGATATCATAGCACGGAATGGCGGCACAAACAAGGACGGCCTGTGGATTTTTGATAAATTTTCTGTGAATCTTCTTTCCTATCCCCGCCGCCTATGGTATACTTTATGGCAATGATCGATTCTGCGGGGATCTGCCCCGCTTTTCCGGAGGACATCCATGGATAACGAGAGGAAGAACGCCCTGACGGCGGAGGCCGACGGCATGATCGAGGGCCGCAACGCCGTCATCGAGGCCCTGCGCTCCGGCACCGCCATCGACAAGATCTATCTCCAGAAGGGGGAGACCGACAAGACCCTGGGGCACATCGCCTCCCGCGCCCGGGCCGCCGGGACCGTGGTGGTGGAGGCGGACCGCCGCAAGCTGGACGCCATGAGCCGCACCCACGCCCACCAGGGCGTCATTGCCCTGGCAAGCGTCCGCGAGTATGTCAGCGTGGAGAGCATCCTGAATTCTGCCCGGGAGAAGGGCGAGGCCCCGCTGCTGGTGGTCTGTGACGAGATCTCCGATCCCCACAACCTGGGGGCCATCATCCGCACCGCCTACTGCGCCGGGGCCCACGGGGTCATCATCCCCAAGCGCCGCAGCGCGGGGCTCACCAGCGTGGTGGCAAAGACCTCCGCCGGGGCGGTGAGCTATCTGCCTGTCGCCCGGGTCCCCAACCTCCCGGCCCTGCTGAAGGAGCTGAAGAGCCAGGGCGTCTGGGTCTTCGGCACCGCCGCCGGCGGCACCACCGACCTCTACCACGTGGATCTCAAGGGCCCCGCCGCCATCGTCATCGGCAGCGAGGGCGAGGGCATGAGCCGTCTCGTGGAGGAAAACTGCGACTTCCTTGTCAGCATTCCCATGAAGGGCGGACTCAATTCCCTCAACGCCAGCGCCGCGGCGGCGGTCCTGCTCTACGAGGCGGTCCGGCAGAGGATGTAGCGAAAGAAAACAAAAAGGGGCAGAACAACGATGGCGTCGAGGAAGGACAAAACTGCATACGACGCCCTGCTGCGGGACGCCCGGGCGCTGACGGATGATCTGGATCTCACCCGGGAGGAGAACTACTCCCTGGAGGAGATCCTGGCGGAGTACGGCGGCGGCCGGGAACGGAAGATCCTGGACGACGTGGAGCGCCAGGTGGCCGGAGAAGCCCTGCCGGAGGCGGAAGCGCCGGCGGCCGGCTCCGACCCGGGCCGCTCCCCGGAGCGCGGTCCGAAGCCGGCGGAGGACCGTGAAGCAACGCCCTTCCGCGTCCCGGAGGCCGCGGAGCCGGGGCCCGGCTCGGAGCCTGCGTCCGAAGTCCGGTCGGAAAGCGCCGGGTCCAAGGTCCGGCTCTTCCGGCGGCCCGGAGAGGAGGAGCCGGAGAAGCTGAAAAAGGCGGAGAGCCCCTTCCCGCCGCCGCCTCAGCCCATCTCCATGGAGGAGGTGGTGCAGCGGACGGTGGCTGCCGTCATGGAGGAAGGCGAGCCGGAGCTGCTGCCGGAGCGGAAGCGCCGCCGGGGCCTTTTCTCCCGGAAGCCTCTGGAGGACACGGAGGCCATCTACACCCCCAAACCGGAGGACGAGGAGCCGGAGGAGGACGAGGCGGAGGTCATCGGCCCGGAACCGGATCTGGAGGATGTGGCTGCCGCCCACCGCCAAGCCTATCAGCGAAGGAAGGCCCCTCTGGGCTGGGCCTTCTTCCTGAGCCTGATCCCCATTGCCCTGCATGCGGCGGAGGACCGGGGCTTCACCATCCCCTTCTGGTCCACGGACGCCCTCATCCGCAGCGGCGCGGAGCTGGGCATCCTGCTTCTCGTGATGCTCCTCTGCCGGAGCGTCCTCGCCAAGGGCTTCCGGCTTCTGGCGAGAAAGCGCTTCTCCGGGGAGCTGATGCTGAGCCTCTCCGCCCTTGTGAGCTTTGCCGACGGCGTGAGCCGGTTTTTCCTTCCCGGCCGCAGCGACGCCGACGGCTACGCGGCGGTGGCCTGCCTGGGGCTTGCCGTGGCCCTCTGGGGCTGCGTCCGGGAGAGCCGGGGCTGGTACGACACCTGCCGCACCGCCGGCCTGACGGAGAATCCCCCCTATCTTGTGACGGACACCCCCCAGGGCGCCTGCAAGCAGAAGGGGAGCCTGCCGGGCTTCTATACCGCCGCGGCCAAGGACGACCTGCCCCTGCTCTGGTGTACGGCCATCCTGCCGGTGATCCTTGTGGGCACGGCAGTCTTCGCGGGGCTCTCCTCCTTTGGCCGGGGACGGGGGCAGGACTTCCTGCTCTCCTGGTCCGCCATCCTGGCGGCGGCGGCGTCCTTCGCCCTGCCGCTGAGTTTCCCGCTGCCGTTTTCCTCCCTGGCCCGGCATCTGCAGCGCAGCGGCTGCGCCGTGGCCGGCTGGTTCGGCGCCGAACGCATCAGCGCCAAGCGGGCCATGATCCTGACCGACGCGGACCTCTTCCCGCCGGGCTCCATCCGGCTCAACGGCATCAAGGTCTACGGCACTGCGCTGCCGGACGCCGTTTCTTACGCCGCCGCCCTGGCCCGCTCCAGCGGCAGCGGGCTGGGCCGTCTTTTCGACGGTCTCGTCCGCAGTGAGGGCGGCACGACCCTGACCACCCAGGATTTCAGCTTTTACGAGGAGGGCGGCTGGGCCGGGACCATCCGGGGCGAGAGCGTGCTGCTGGGCAGCGCCTCCTTCCTCCGGAAGATGGACGTTCGGCTGCCGGCCTCCCTGAATCTCAAAACCGGGCTCTTTCTCTCCGTGGACCGGGAGCTGGCGGCGGTCTTCGCCGTGAAGTACCACGCGGTGGAGAATGTGGACTGGGCGCTGCGGATGCTGCGCCGGAGCCGGATAACGCCTATCCTGGCCTCCCGGGATATCAACATCACCCCGGCCCTTTTGCAGCGGAAGTTCCAGCGGAAGGTGAAGGTGCAGTACCCGCCCCTCGCCACCCGGTTAGCCCTCTCTGAGCAGGAGGATGGGAAGGGCCTGCCCCGGGCCCTGCTGCTGCGGGAAGGGCTCCTGCCCTACGCCGAGACGGTGACGGGCAGCCGCCGGCTCTGCTCCGCCGCGAGACGCTCCACGGCGCTGGGCTTGCTGAGCTCCGCCGCCGGAACGCTGCTGGCTTACTACCTCTGCATGCAGCAGAGCTTCTCTTTGATGGGGCCGGTCACCATGCTGGTCTTCCTCCTGCTGTGGCTCCTGCCCGCCCTGCTGCTCACCGCCCGGGCGGGAAGAGGCTAAGAGCCGTCAAACACGCGGATTGCCCCCGGAACACAGTTCCGGGGGCAATCTTTCTCTCATACTACTCTCCCATTAAAATAAGATATTTTAATGGGAACCGCCGCGCTTTGC
>CAMBID010000060.1 GCA_945867445.1 uncultured Clostridia bacterium
GTCATCCCCAACATCATTGACCCCTCCGTGCCCATCGGCCCGGACGACAGCTGCAACGTGGAGGTGGAGCGCTTCGGGGACCCCGTGGTGCCGGACTTCCCCATCCCCCACCATGTGGACATCATGCAGTCCTTCCACGGCATCGACAAGGACAGCGCCGGCAGAGTCGCCGGCATGGGCTTCTACTACCTGCTGGGCGACATCGCCCGGCTCCATGAGGCGGTCCTGGCCTACGCCCGGGACTTCATGATCGACGAGAAGGGCTTCACCTACGTCATCCCCCCCTTCATGATGCACGGCAACGTGGTGAAGGGCGTCATGAGCTTCCCGGAGATGGAGGCCATGATGTATAAGATCGAGGGCGAGGACCTCTACCTCATCGGCACCAGCGAGCACACCATGATCGGCCGCTTCATCGACCAGATCCTGCCCGAGGCCCAGCTGCCCCTGACCCTGACCTCCTACTCCCCCTGCTTCCGGAAGGAGGTGGGCTCCCACGGTCTGGAGGAGCGGGGCGTCTACCGCATCCACCAGTTCGAGAAGCAGGAGATGATCGTGGTCTGCAGGCCCGAAGACTCCATGGCCTGGTATGAAAAGCTCTGGCGCAACAGCGTGGAGCTCTTCCGGAACCTGGAGATCCCCGTCCGGCAGCTGGAGTGCTGCTCCGGCGACCTGGCGGACCTGAAGGTGAAGAGCTGCGACATTGAGGCCTGGTCCCCCCGGCAGCAGAAGTACTTCGAGGTCTGCTCCTGCTCCAACCTGGGCGACGCCCAGGCCCGCCGCCTGCGCATCCGCTACAAGGACGAAAACGGCAAGATGCAGCTGTGCCACACCCTGAACAACACCTGCGTGGCCCCGCCCCGGATGCTCATCGCCTTCCTGGAGAACAACCTCCAGGCCGACGGCACCGTCACCATCCCCAAGGTTCTGCAGCCCTACATGGGCGGCAAGGCCGTCCTGGTGCCGGACAAGCAGTAAATGACGGCGGAACGGCTGCCGGGGGTCCCCTCCCCCGCCGTGCCCCGGAACGGGGCGGTGGACGTGCTGAAGGCCCTGGCCATCGTCGGCACCGTTACCATCCACGCCTCCACCGCCGCCTATTACGATGGCTTCGGCTCCCTGCCCTGGCTCTCGGCCATCTTCTGGGGCACCATCTCCCGCTGGGCGGTGCCGGTGTTCTTCCTCTGCTCCGGGGCCCTGCTGCTGGACCCGGACCGGGAGCTGCCGCTGCGGAAGCTCTGGGGGCGGAACATCCTCCATATTCTCCTCGCCATGTGGGGCTGGGCCTTCGCCTATAAGGTCTATGGCCTGCTGCCGGGGGGCATCACCCCGGCGGGCCTCTGGCAGGGAGCGTAGGAGGTCCTCCTCTTCCACCACGAGTTCCACCTCTACTACCTGCACATCACCCTCCTGGTCTACGCCCTCCTGCCCATGACCCGGCTTCTGGCCCGGGCGGAGCGGCGGACGGTGGAGTACCTCCTGGTCCTCTGGCTGGGCCTCGGCATCCTCTGGCCCACCTTCCAGGGCTATTGGCCCCTGACGCTCCTCACCGGCATCCCCCGCCAGTGGCCCCTGAACCTGACCTACACCTGCGTGGGCTTCACCGTCCTGGGCTGGTATCTCCGCGCTTACGCCAAGGACTGGAGGCCCTGGGCCGCCCTCTTCGCCTTCGGCTTCCTCTGGAGCTACGGCGGCACGGTGTATCTCACCCTGAAGGACGGCGCCCTCAACGTGAACCCCCTCATGGGCAACCACCTGGGCGTCGCCCTGATGGCGGCGGGCCTCGGCGGCTGGGTCTTCGCCCGGATGGCGGACCGCCCCGCCCCGAAGTTCTGCGCCGCCCTCTCCCAGGCGTCCTTCTGCATCTTCCTGGTCCACGTCTTCTTCCTCTACGGCTTGCGGAGCCTGGGGCTCAGCGCCCTTCTCTGCCACCCCATCCTCTCCGTCCCCCTGACGGCGGCGGCCATTATCGTCTGCTCCTTCGCCGTCTGGCTGGTGCTGCGGAGAGTCCCATTCGTCCGGCGCTGGCTCATCTGACCCGTTTGTCCCTTCCATCTTATTCCATTCTTAAAAGGAGGAACTCCCTATGAAGCGCATCGGCAAGCTCTTGGGCGGCGTTGCCACCGCCGCGGCTCTGGCGGCCCTGATCCCCTACACCAGCGATTACGACGCCGAGACCGACACCCAGAAGACCCACGCTCTGCTCTGGACCCTGACCTCCAAGCCCAATCCGGAGGGCAAGCGCAGCTACCACTTCGCACTGGGCCGCGAGGACGCCCCCGTCCTCGAGTTCCGCGCCGGCGAGACCGAGGCGGAGGCCGCCGCCCGGGAGGCCGAGGAGGCCCAGCTGTTCGCCGACGACCTCCAGGCCGAGGCCAACGCCGCCCAGGCGGAGGCCGACACCAAGGCCGCGGAGGCCGAGGCCGCCGTGGACGCCGCCGAGGCGGCCACCGACGCCCAGGAGGCCGACCAGGACGCCGAGCCCCCCTGCGAAGGCTGAGACCCTCTCCCCGGCCCCGCCGGGGTCCCGGGGAGCGCTCCGGCGCTTCCCCTGACCCGTCTTCCCCCAGAAAGGCAGGCCGGGGGAAACGCGGGATGGGCCAAAATTTGATTTCTTTTTGTATTATTCATCATCAATTATACTTTCCGTTTTGGAGGAACCAGCGTTATGAAGAAGTTTTTCGCGGAATTCAAGGCCTTCGCCATGCGGGGCAACGTGCTGGACATGGCCATTGGCGTGGTCATCGGCGGCGCCTTCGGCAAGATCACCACCTCCCTCGTCAACGACATCCTGATGCCCCTGTTGTCCTTCCTCACCGGAGGGGTGGATTTCAGCAGCTGGAAGTGGGTGCTGAAGCCCGCGTCCGTGGGAGCTGACGGCGCGGAGATCGCCGAGATCACCGTGAACTACGGCTCCCTCATTGCCACGGTCCTGGACTTCGTCCTCATCGCCTTCGCCATCTTCTGCCTGCTGAAGGCCGTCAACCGCTTCCATGAAAAGCTGGCGAAAAAGAAGGCGGAGGAGCCCGCCGCGCCGCCGGAGCCCTCCGCCGAGGAGAAGCTCCTCACCGAGATCCGGGACCTGCTGAAGGATAAGCAGTAATGGAAGCCATCCTCTCTCAGGGTCTCGCCGCCCTGGGCCTGCCCCAGGACGCCGTGCCCCAGCTCATCCGATTCTCCCACCGGCTCCTGGAGACCAACAAGGTCATGAATCTCACCGCCATCACGGAGCCTGGGGAGGTGGCCCGGCTGCACTTTCTGGACTCCGCCGCCCTTCTGACCCTTGCGGACTTCCGGGGAAAGACGGTGGTGGATGTGGGCACCGGGGCGGGCTTCCCGGGGATGCCGCTGCGGCTCATCGAGCCCAGCCTCCGCCTGACGCTGCTGGACTCCCTGGGGAAGCGGATCACATTTCTGCAGGGGGCCTGCGACGAGCTGGGACTCACGGATGTCCGGTGCGTCCATTCGAGAGCCGAGGACTTCGCCGGGGAGCACCGGGAGGGCTTCGATCTCGCCGTCTCCCGGGCCGTCGCCAACCTGCGGCTGCTCTCGGAGCTCTGCCTGCCCCTGGTGAAGGTGGGCGGGCAGTTTCTCGCCATGAAGAGCGCCGGCAGCGATGGGGAGATCGGCGAGGCCGGGAAGGCCATCGCGCTTTTGGGCGGAAAGGTTTCTGCCGTCCGGGATTACCCCATCCCGGGGACGGAGGTCAGCCATCGCCTGGTGGTCATCGACAAGGTCTCCCCCACTCCGAAAAAGTACCCCCGCCCCTTCGCCAGGATCAAGAAGGCCCCCCTCTGATACTGATATATGAGCTCCTTTTCTTTGAAGTCCCGTGCGCTCCGCGCACTCGCGGCGTGCAGGATGCGCGCCGCGCCGCCTCATAAAGACCTGACGCGCTTCCCGCGATCAAACGCTTTGAGCGCTTTTGATCCGGGTTTCCTATGAGCCCGGGTTTCCCCTCTGGTAATGGCAGGTATGCCAAAGCGGAATACATTTTCGGCAAATCCACGAAAAAACGGAGAAAAAAAGGCTTTTCCTGCCGGGACTTCTGTGGTATAGTGAAAATAGCGACAAAGCACCCCCGGGCGGGGCTGGGAAAGGATGGTGCCCGTGAGCGGACAGTGTATCGCCGTGGTGTCCGGCAAGGGCGGCACCGGAAAGACCTCCCTTACCGCCGGGGTGGGCGAGGCGTTGGCCATGATGGGCTATCGGGTCCTCTGCATCGACTGCGACGCGGGCCTCCGGAACCTGGACCTGGCCCTGGGCCTCACGGACCGGGCGCTGATGGATTTTTCCGACGTGGCTGCCGGCCGCTGCCCCTTGGCGGATGCCGCCGTGCCCCATCCGGAGATCCCCAAGCTGCACCTTTTGACGGCGCCCGCCTCCCTCCGCCGCCGCAGCGTAACGGAGCAGGAGATGCGGAGCCTGCTCCAGGCGGCCCGGCAGGACTATGACTACTGCCTGCTGGACGCCCCGGCGGGCCTGGGCGAGTACTTCCGCCTGGCCACCGCCGCCGCAGACCGCTGCATCGTGGTCACCACCACGGACCCCCCCGCCCTGCGGGACGCCCAGCACACCGTGATGGAGCTGACCCGCTTCCCCCGGGGGAGGCTGCATCTCGTGGTAAACCGGGTGCGGGGCAAGCTCCTTCGCAGCATGCACGCAACCATCGACGATGCCATCGATACCGCGGGGCTGCCGCTGCTGGGCGTTATCCCGGAGGACGACGCCCTCCCCCTGGCCCAGAGCCGGGGCGCGGCGCTGCTGCTGGTCTCCACCGCCGGAGCCTCCGCCGCCTACCGCAATATTGCCCGGCGCATCACCGGAGCCCGGGTGCCCTTGCTCCGGCTGAGATAGCGCCTGCTCCGCGGGGATTCCCCGGCAGACAAGCGCAAAGCACACTCTATCACTCCACGAAAGGAGCGTTCCCATGAACATTGCCCTTATGTCCCACGACAACAAGAAGGACCTGATGGTCCAATTCTGCACCGCCTACGCCGGGATCCTGGCCCGGCACAGCATTTTTGCCACCAACACCACCGGCCACATGGTGGCGGATGCCACGGGGCTCAAGGTCCACTGCTTCCTCTCCTACGCCCACGGCGGAAGCCAGCAGATCGGCGCCCGCATCGCCTATGATGAGTTCGACATGGTCTTCTTCTTCTCCGACCCCAACAGCGAGGAGATGATAAAGGAGGTCAGCTACATCTCCCGCCTTTGCGACCAGCACAATATCCCCTTCGCCAGCAACATTGCCACCGCCGAGATGCTGATCCTGGGTCTGGCCCGGGGCGACCTCGACTGGCGGCTGGCGGTGAATCCCCGGAACCGCGCCACGGTGCTGTAATCCTCCTATGTGATCAAAGATCCAACGCAAGCTTTTGCTTGCATACAAAATGTGCCGCCGCACAGTTTGGTTTTGTGCCTCCCGGCACACAAGACCCGTCTTCCCAGAGACTTCGGCGCTCCTTCGGAGCCGGAAAAAGCAATGTCGGCTTTTCCCGAAGTCCAGTACCCTCACCGCGACGATGCCGCAGCAGTAAGCATCCCCACCCGGCCCACAGAGAGGGGCGCGCCCGCTGAGAGCGCCCCGCCGGAGGACGCCCAAGGACAGCGGCGGAGCGGGGGCGGAAACGCCCACGGCACCCTCCCCGTAACAGG
>CAMBID010000061.1 GCA_945867445.1 uncultured Clostridia bacterium
CGCTGCCTTGTCTTGCACCAATATCCCTGCGCTGCTGATTCAATCTTTTTATCAAAAATTAGTATCAGGTTTTCGTATGAGGTCCGCCGTTCTTCCCATTCAGCGCCCCGCCGGGATTCGGCGGGGCGCTTTCCGCGCAAAAGGGACTGCCCGCCGGGCAGTCCCTCTCTCATTCTCTTTTCCAGCAAACCGGTTTGCCCTTCGGGCGGTCAGCCCTGGGCCTCGTCCACCCATTCCACGTCGATGATCTGGGTGTCCTTGAACTCGATGTACCGGCTCTTGAGGATGTAGTCGCTCTTGCCCACCCGGACCTCCTGCTTGCCGATCTCGGTCTTGATGGCGGCGGTAGCGGGGATGTGGGCCTCCACGGTGAAGTAGAGGTTGACGCTGCCTGGATCCAGCACCCAGGTGCCGTCCGGCCCCAGAACGTAGTAGTCCTCCCGCTCCACACTCTCGATATAGCCGTCATAGAGAGCGCCGGAGGCCATCAGCTGGGAGGGCAGGTGGGCCTTGGCGTTCTCATAGAGGGCCGCGTCCACCCCCTCGCAAAGAACGGTATAGCGGACGGTGACAGTGCTGGTCTCCGCGCTGCCGCCGCCCCGGTTCATGTACCTCCAGCCAACGAACCCCACCACCAGCACGATGAGCGCCACGGCGATGATATCCACGATATTGAACGTATGCTTCTTCTGCTCCATGGTCACAACTCCTCCGGAAGGCCAGCGGCCTTGACCTCGCTCCCTTCCCATTGTATAATATCGGAATCAGGCGTCGGCAAGACGCCATACGCCATTGACGTACAGCGCTATTGTACCGTATTTTCCCCCGAGAAACAAGCACAAATTCCGCGCCGCGGAAGAAAGGTGTTTTCTATGAAGGTCATCCATCTCATCAGCGGCGGCGACTCCGGCGGGGCCAAGACCCACGTCCTGAGCCTGCTGCAGCATCTCAACCGGACCATCACGGCCCAGCTGGTCTGCTTCCGGGACGGGCCCTTCGCCCAGGAGGCCCGCAGTCTCGGCATCCCGGTAGAGATCATGGGCGGCAACAACATCCCCCGCCTCCGCCGCCGGCTGACCGAGTATATCCGCTCCGGCGGCTATGAGCTCATCCACTGCCACGGGAGCCGTGCCAACATGGTGGGCGCCCTGCTGCGCAAAACCACCGGCCTCCCGGTGGTCAGCACCGTCCACAGCGACTATCGGCTGGACTACATGGGCCGCCCCTTCGCCCGGCTGAGCTTCGGGGCCATTAATGCCTGGGCCCTCCGGAAGCTGGACTACCGCATCGGCGTCTCGGACGCCATGGTGGACCTCCTCATCTCCCGGGGCTTCGCCCCGGACCGCTTCTACTCCATCTACAACGGCATCGACTTCACCCCCGCCCCGCCCCAGGGGGACCGCCTCCCCTATCTCCGTTCCCTGGGGGCGGATGTGGACGAGGATTCCGTGGTGGTAGGCATTGCCGCCCGGCTCAATCCCGTGAAGGACATGTCCACCCTGATCCGGGGCTTCGCCCTGGCCCGCCGGGACTGCCCCCGCCTCCGTCTCGTCATTGCCGGGGACGGCGAGGAGCGGGAGAAGCTGGGGAATCTCGCAAAAGAGCTGGGCGTGGAGAAGGAGGTCACCTTCGCCGGCTGGATCAGCGGCGGCATGGACCGTTTCTACTCGGCTCTCGACATCAACGCCCTCACCTCCCTCTCCGAGACCTTCCCCTACGCCCTGACGGAGGGGGCCCGCTTCCATCTCGCCACCGTGGCCACCGCCGTGGGCGGCATCCCCTACCTCATCGACCAGGATGTGAACGGCTACCTCTTCGCCCCCGGGGACGCGGAGGACCTGGGCCGCCGCCTGGCGGCGCTGGGGATGGACGATGCCCTCCGCCGCGACATGGGGGAAAAGCTCTATGCGAAGGCATCCCGGGACTTCTCCATCCAGAAGACCGTGGACACCCAGCTCCGCATCTATCAGGAGATCCTCCGCCGCAGCCGCCGGGAGAGGAAGGCGCGGGACGGCGTGGTGATCTGCGGAGCCTACGGCCGGGGCAACGCCGGGGATGACGCCATCCTGGACGCCATCCTCCAGGAGATACGTTCCCTGGACCCGGACATGCCGGTAACGGTCCTCTCCAAGGACCCCGCCGCCACCCGCCTCACCTACCGGGTCCGCTCCATCCACCGCTCCCATATCCTCTCCTGGCGGAAGGCCATGCGGAAGAGCGTTCTCTACCTCAACGGCGGCGGCAGCCTCATCCAGGACGTCACCTCCCGCCGCTCCCTCTGGTACTATCTCTATAACATCCGCTCCGCCCACGCCTTAGGCTGCCGGGTGCAGATGTACGGCTGCGGCATCGGCCCCGTGACGAGGGAGAAGCACCGCCGTATGGCCGCCCGGACCCTCAACAGCTGCGTGGACATCATCACCCTCCGGGAGCCGGACTCCCAGGCGGAGCTCCAGGCCATGGGCGTCACCAGCCCTCAGATCCTCCTCACCGCCGACCCTGCCCTGACCCTCCGCGCCGCCACGGAGGACGAGACAGACAGCGTTCTCCTCTGCGCCGGTATCCCGCCCCACGGCAAGTACCTCTGCTTCGCCCTGCGCCGCTGGCCGGGCTTTGAGGAGGCCGCCCCCGCCCTCCGCGCCGCCGCCGCCTACGCCTATGAGACCTACGGCCTCACGCCGGTCTTCCTCTCGGTGGAGAAGCACCTGGACCCCGGCGCCGGACGCATCGCCGCCGACGGCCTTTCCGTCCCCCATTACTTCCTGGACGACGCCGGCAAGGCCGGCACCATCATTGGCGCCCTCTCCCGGATGGAGGCCGTGGTCTCCATGCGCCTTCACGCCCTGATCTTCGCCGCCGGGCAAGGCATCCCGCTGGTCGGCATCGTCTACGATCCCAAGGTCTCCTCCTTCCTCCGCTACATCGGGCAGGAGCAGTTCGCGGATCTCTCCGCCCTGACGGAGGACAAACTCTGCCGCATGATCGACCGGGCCGTGGAGCAGTCTCACGACACCGCCGCCCAGGCCGCCGCCGTGCGGAAACTCCAGGAGATGGAACATCGAAACGTCCGGGCCGCCCAGTCCCTGCTGGAGGACTGAGCCGCCCAAAAAAGCAGGAAAGACCGCCCCGCAGGGCGGTCTTTCTTCGTGCGCGGCGGCAAGGGTGACCCGGGGGCTTCCGGCAGACCCAGGCGGACCTCCGTCCCCCGCCTGTCGTTCCCTCGTCCCTTGCAGGGGCCGATGCCCATAACTGACGTCCCAAATCTCGGGACGGAATTTGGTTTTCGGAAGCTATGCCTTTGGTGCATCGGCCCGCCGCCGGCACTCTGTCGAATCCTAACACTGCCGGGATACCCGTGGAGCGGGCCGATGTATCCGCCCGTCCCCCACAGGGCGTCGACCGCCAGGGCAGGTGCCGGACTGTCAGGCTCCGACCTCGTCTGCCGCAACAGCGCAGGCCCGGAATCGCCGGCGGCGCCCCGGCCTTCATCCTTCGCCCCTCGTCTCCCGTTCCATCCCCCAAGGGGGATTCCAAAGGGGGGAATCGCAGTACCCCCCTTTGCGTCGTTTCAAGAAGGGTCCGGGAGGGAAACACAGGGTCCCCGCCGCAAACCAACGAAGTGTGGAGGTGAATTGCCCCGAAGGAGCAAGAGAGGCCCCTCCGGAGGGTTGCGGTGGGAAAAGGCGGAGCAGCGGAAGGAGCGAGCCGGTGCCCTTTGGGCAGCGGCGAGGGGTATGGAGCTTGTGACGACGCCACCCCTCCCAGAATTTTTCTTTGGGGGTGTGGAGGTGTGTTCTTTCCGAATGGAAAGAATACACCTCCACCGGCGGCGGGCCTTCGCCCGCTTGCAGCCCTCCCGCCCCCCCGGGCGGAAATCCCACTGCCTCCGTCGGGGGCAGGCCTCTCCTTTAACCGGCTGGTATAGTTACCCCGCACCAGCACCATCACAGCAGAGGCCCCTGCCTTCACGCCCCGGCCCTCGATGGTCATCATATAGAGATGATTCGTGGTGAGCGCCTTCCCGTTTTCCAATATGCCGCCGGCGGTCTCGTCGATGAGCCCCGGAGAGGAGGGAGAGACGCAGGCGGCGCTGCCCACCCGCAGCATCACCTCGCAGCCGATGTCCCCCGTCAGGGTCTTCCCGGCGGGGATGGTCACCACGGCAAAGCTGCTGACGGTACCGGCGGAGCCGCCGCCATTCCCCAGCTTCCCGTCGATGTAAGCGGTCAGGCTGGCGTTCCGGCCTGCCACGGCCTCGTCGATGCGCTTCTGCACGGCGGCCAGAAAGGTCTCATTTAAGTAGCTGAGGGTCACCAGGGGATCGTCCTCGGTGCCGGCTCCGGCGGCCGCCGCCGGGAGGCAGACGGCCAGCCCCAGCAGGACCACGGCCAGAAATCGTGCGATCTTTCGTTTCATATGGCAGCTCTCCTTTGTTTCCTTCCTCCGCCGGGAAGGTCCCCCTCCCCGGCGGAGCGTTTCTATACCATTCGTTGGTGCGGCAGCCCGAAGCTCACCGCGATGGCGAGGTCGATCTTCTCCATCAGCCTCTCGTCCACCCGGCCCATCCGTTCCCGCAGGCGCTTTTTGTCCAGGGTGCGCACCTGCTCCAGAAGGACGGTTGAGGTCTTGCTGAGGCCGCAGCTCTCATCCACCGGGATCTCGATGTGGGTAGGAAGCCGGGCTTTGCCGGTCTGGGAGGTAATGGCGGCCGCGATGACGGTGGGGCTGTAGCGGTTGCCGGTGTCGTTCTGGATGATCAGCACCGGCCGGACCCCTCCCTGCTCGCTGCCCACCACCGGCGAGAGGTCGGCGTAGTAGATCTCGCCGCGTCTGACAGTTGTCTCCACTTGCGTTCACACTCCGCTGAAAAGAAGTACCCGTTCCCGCCGGATCCATCGGCGGAAAGGCCACTCTCATTGTCCCACGCCGCGGCCAAGTTTATACCGCCGGATGGGACGTGCGGGCAGGACGCCTCCCTGCCCCGGTATCAGTGTATGCAAACAGCAGCGATTCCGTGCGTTTCGACCCCCGCCGTCCCTCTTTCCTTCCGGGAAGGACCTAAGGCCGCCGCGGGGCTCCGTATTCCCCTCACTCCATGATCCGCAGCTCCCGGGCGATCTCCCGTCCGCCGCTGAGGTACACCCGCGGCACCCGTTTCGAGACCGCGCAGGTAAGCTCATAGGGGATGGTCCCCAGGACGGCGGCAAGAGCGTCCACCTTCTGACGCTTCCCGAAGATCTCCACCGTGTCGCCCACGTGGACGCCGGGGAGACGCGTGAGATCCACCATGCACATATCCATGCAGATGCGGCCGAGGAGCGGGGCTCTTCCCTGCTCCGTCACCACGCTCATCCGTCCGGAGAGCCCCCGGAAGAAGCCGTCGGCGTAGCCGATGGGCAGCACGCCCACCCGGGTCCTCCCCTCTGTCCGGAACGTCCGGCCATAGCTGACGCAGGTCCCGCCGTCGAAAACCTTGATGGTGGAGACGCTGGACTTCAGCGCCATCACCGGCCGGAGGCCCAGGGCCTCCGCGTCGTCCCCCGCCCCGTAGAGGGCAATAGATCGGAAGAGCGTCGTGTAGGGAAAGGGTGGGGGGGGGGGGGGGGGGGGGGG
>CAMBID010000062.1 GCA_945867445.1 uncultured Clostridia bacterium
CGTAGAACTCCTGCTCACCGGCGGTGAACACGAACTCCTGGCCGCACTCTTTGCAAACTAAGGTCTTGTCTTCGTACATGATGATACCCTCTCTTTGAGAAAATTATATATGCGTTCAGCTGCCGCTGAAATCGCCGGAAAAGAGTTTCTGTGCCGTCTTGCGCCGAATGCGCTGCACAGCGTTGTCCACGGACTTTGGGGAGATGCCTGCGGTTTCGGCAATTTCCCGACATGAAAGACCGTCTAAATAGTACCCCAAAATCTTTGCTTCAAACTCGGACAACTGTTTCCGGACACCGGATAAGAGGCTGCGAGCCCGTTCCCGGTCAATAAGGAGATCTTCCGGATCGCGGCTAGCCAACTGCTGGGCGCCAGAGGTGTAGGAATCAGGATCAAAGAAGGGCATATCCAAGGGAACCGACTGGTTCAGGGGGGCGTGCTTATCCCGGCCCGCGTCCCGGAGGGCGGAGCTGAGACGGCTTCGGATGCAGCGCTCTGCAAAAGTGCGGAAGGACGCCGCCCGATCCGGGCTATACTCCCGGATGGCGCGCATCAGGCCGATCATCCCCTCCTGGGTCAGGTCCTCGCTGTCGCCGCCGATGAGGAAGTACGGCCGGGCGATCTTGCGCGCGAGACGGGTGTAGCGGGTCACCAGAAGCTCCTCGGCGCTCCGGTCTCCCTCTCCCGCCAGACGGCAGAGATCCTCGTCCGACAGGCCGTCGGGCGCTATGGAATAATCGTTCCTATTGCACATGGTCCATTATACCTATCGTTTCCGGGAATTGTCAAGCAAATTATCAAAAACAGCAGAAAAAATCCTCAGAATTTTAGTGATTTTATGGTATCCGCCAGAGACTGGGCACAATTCCGGGCTTCCGCCTCGGTTTTTGCCTCCGCCATGACCCGGATCAGGGCCTCCGTACCGGAGGGACGCACCAGGATACGGCCGGAATCTCCCAACCGCTCCTCCTCCGCCAGGATAGCCCTGGCCAGGGTGTCAGAGGCCATGACAGCCTCCTTCACGCCGCCGCTGTGAGGCACTTCCACATTCAGGAGCACCTGGGGATAGGTGGGGCAGACAGAGGCCAGAACACTGGCCTTCTTCCCGCTCTCTGCCAGGATCCGGAGGAACTGCAGGGCCGTCACCTCGCCGTCGCCGGTGGTCTCCAGGGCGGTGAAAATAGTGTGGCCGGACTGCTCGCCCCCAATGCGGTAATCGTGGCGGAGCATCTCCTCCAGCACGTTGCGGTCGCCCACAGCGGTGCAGACCAGGTCGATGCCCTCCTTCCGGCAGAACTCATGAAGGCCGAGATTGCTCATGACAGTAGCCACTATGGTGTTGCCCACCAACTCGCCCCGGCGCTTCATCTCCCCGCCGCAGACGGCCATGACTTTGTCGCCGTCGATGATCCCGCCGCTCTCATCCACCAGGAGGCAGCGGTCGGCGTCCCCGTCGAAAGCAACGCCCACGTCGTAGCCGCCTCGGACCACCTGCCGGGCCAGGTCCTCCAGATGGGTGGAGCCGCAGCGCTGGTTGATGTTCACACCATCGGGATCCCGGTGGATGAAATCCGTGCGGGCCCGAAAACGGCCGAAGAGCTCCGGCGCGGTAGCGGATGCGGCACCGTTGGCACAGTCCACCAGGATGCGGAGTCCGGCAAGATCGCTCTCCACCGTGGAGGCCACAAAGTCAATGTAGTCCCGCTTCAGCTGGCGCATGCCGTGGTAGCGGCGGCCGATCTCCCCCCGGGTGCGGAGCTTCATAGGGGTGTCGGAAAGGATCTTCTCCTCGATCCGGGTCTCCACTGCATCCGAGAGCTTGTAGCCCTGGCCGCCGAAGACCTTGATGCCGTTATGCTCATAGGGGTTGTGGCTGGCGGAGAGGACGATGCCGGCGTCAGCTTCCTCCTGCCGGGCCAGGTACGCCACCGCAGGGGTGGGGATGGTGCCCACAGGCTTCACGTCGCCGCCCACGGAGCAGATACCCGCCATCAGAGCGGACTCCAGCATGTCGGAGGAGATGCGGGTATCCTTTCCGATGAGGAGCACGGGCCGCCGCCCGCTGTCCTCCGCCAGGACGCAGGCCACGGCCTGCCCTACCCGGAACGCCATCTCCGCCGTCAGGTTCTCTCCAACGACACCCCGGATGCCGTCGGTTCCAAAAAGCTTGCCCATATCGTCAGTTCCCTTCTGTCACGTTATTTCCCTTTACAGTATTGATATTCAGCCATTTAGCAGATAGTGCAGCATCCGCTCCGGCTCGTCCAGAAAGCGTTTTGTCAGTTGGTAGTGCTCCGTCTCCTGGTAGTCCACGGTCTGGATGCCCTCCTCCCCCAGCTGGTAGAGCCGGGCATTGGGATAGGTCATCAGGATGGGAGAATGCGTGGCGATGATCAGCTGGGAATCGTGCTCCACCAGCCGATGCACCTCGCACAGCAGTGTCAGGAGCCGGGAGGGGGACAGCGCCGCCTCCGGCTCGTCCAGGAGGTAGAGCCCTTCCCCGCCGAAGCGGTTTTTCACCAGAGCCAGGAAGCTCTCCCCATGGGACTGCCGGTGCAGGGACACGCCGCCGTAGCTGTCGATGACCTTGGCTCCCAGGCCGCCGCCCTCATCCATCTCGTCGATGTTGCTGGCGACATTATAGAAGCTCTCCGCCCGGAGGAAGAAGCCGTCCCTGTGGTAGCCCTTGCGGACGGGAGTCAGGTACTCCCCCAGTTCCGAGTGGGTCTCCCGGGTGGCAAAGCGGAAGTTCCGGGTGCCGCCCTCGGGATGGAAGCCGCAGGCCACGGCGACGGCCTCCAGCAGCGTTGACTTCCCGCTGCCGTTCTCTCCCACCAGGAAGGTCATCGGCCGGTCAAAGAGCAGCTCGTTCCCCGCCATCAGGTAACGCACCGGGGGAAGGCGGCGGAGGTAGCTCCCCTCCGGCAGCTCCCGCCGGAGCTTCACGCGCTCAAATATTCCATCAGAGGCTCAGCTGTTCCATAGGGCTCTCCGCCGAGGCACCGCCAGGCACCGGGCGGTGCAGGTGCTGATAGGCCCGCTCCGTGACGCAGCGGCCCCGGGGCGTCCGGGTCAGGAAGCCCAGCTGCATGAGGTATGGCTCGTAGACATCCTCCAGCGTGACGGACTCCTCCCCGATGGTGGCGGCCAGAGTCTCCAGGCCCACCGGGCCGCCCCGGTAGTGATCCATGATGGCGGCAAGCATCCGCCGGTCCACGGGGTCCAGACCCAGGTGGTCGATCTCCAGGGCGCAAAGGGCCTGGTCGGCCACCTCCGCCGTGATGACGCCGTCTGCCTTCACTTGGGCGTAATCCCGGACCCGCCGGAGCATCCGGTTTGCGATGCGGGGGGTGCCCCTGCTCCGCCGGGCGATCTCATAGGCTCCGTCCGGCACAATGTCCACATGAAGGATCCCCGCCGAGCGGGTGACGATTCGGGAGAGCTCCTCTGGGGTGTAGAGCTCCAGCCGCAGCGTCACGCCGAAGCGGTCCCGCAGCGGCGCGGAGAGCTGGCCCGCCCGGGTGGTGGCCCCGATGAGGGTAAAGTGGGGCAGATCCAGGCGGATGGAGTTGGCACTGGGCCCCTTCCCCACGATGATGTCCAGGGCGTAGTCCTCCATGGCGGGGTACAGAATTTCCTCCACGGAACGGTTCAACCGATGGATCTCGTCCACAAAAAGGATATCCCCCTCGTTGAGGTTCGTGAGCAAGGCCGCGAGATCCCCGGGCTTCTCGATGGCGGGACCGGAGGTGATACGGATGCCCGCCCCCATCTCCTGGGCAATGATCCCGGCCAGGGTCGTCTTTCCAAGACCGGGGGGCCCGTGGAGCAGGACGTGATCCAGGGATTCGTTCCGGCCCTTGGCGGCCTGGATGAAGATGGAGAGCTGCTCCCGGGCCCGCTCCTGGCCGATATACTCCGAGAGGGTCTTGGGCCGCAGGGAGGATTCCTGGGCATCCTCCGCCAGAAAGGTCTTGGCCACAATGGGATCCTCATAGATGTCATTTCCGAAATCGATGCTCATAGATATCCTTCCTTCCTCAATAGCGGAGGATATAGTAGATCACATAGACCCAGCTCAAAAGACCGTGGACGATGGCCCAACCCACGGAATGCCAGGTAGTAAACGAGATCACCATGGCAAGGCAGCTGCCGAAGGTGATACCGCTCTTCGCGGCTTTCTTGGTGTTCTCTTTCATAGGTATCCTTTCACAGGGTGTCCAGCGCGTCCCGGATGGAGTCCAGGAAGGCGCTCTCCCCCCAGGTATTCACCTTGAAAAACATTGCCTGGCTGCCGCCGGAGGTAACGGCGGAAAGGAAGAGCGCATCCCCGCTTCCCGCCAGAGTCACACTCAGGCTGACCCGGTTGCCGCCCATGGCACTGTAGCGCTCATAGACCCGGACGGCACAGCGGAAATCACCGTTCCCATAGTCGCTGCCGTCCTCGTAGCTTGCCGAATAGCTGCCGTTCATCACGGCGTCGTGGATCTTTGCCAGGGCTGCGTCAAAATCGCCGCAGAATTCCCGCTCATACTTGGCCATGCTTTTGCTCCTTTCCCTCCGGTGCAAGGCGCCGGAGACCGTCCACTGACTACAACGCGGAATAGAAAGGGTTCCCTTATCGCGCCATGCGCTTCAGCGCCTGACGGATCAGCTCCTCCAGGGAGAGGGCGTCGGTATCCAGGCCCTTCAGGGCGGCGGCGGCCTCCTGGGCGGAATAGCCGAGGACGGCCATGGCTGCGGCAGCTTCGCCTGCCTTTGATGTAAAGGGATTCACCTTCCCGGCATTTCCACCGGAGAAATCCAGCCCCGTGGCAGCGCTCTCCCGGGCCAGCTTATCCTTCAGCTCCAGAATGATGCGCTGCGCGATCTTCTTCCCCACGCCGGGAGCGGCAGTGAGGGCCTTCTCATCCCCAGACACCACGGCCAGGGCCAGGGCCTCCGGCGTGCAGGCGGAGAGAATGGCCAGGGCAGCTTTCGGTCCCACGCCGGAGACCCCCAACAGCATCCGGAAGCTCTCCAGCTCCTTGGAGGAGGAAAATCCATAGAGGTCAAAAACACTTTCACCCACATTGAGAAAGGTGTAAAGCCTGCCTCGCTCCCCCTTCCGAAGCTGGGAGAGGGTGTGGTTGCTGGTGAGGCAGGCATACCCCACGCCGCCGCAGTCGATAACGGCGAGGCCCGGCAGGATCTCGGCCACGGTGCCGTCCAGATAGTAAAACATGGTTCCCTCCCCCGGCGCTGGCGCCGGTTTTCCTTATATGGTCTCCCGCTCCGGCTTGGTTTGCGGGAGCTGTGAAGTAAAACTCCTTGCGTGGCATAGAGCCAGGGCCAGGGCGTCCGCCGCATCGTCCGGACGGGGCAGCGCCGTAAGGTGCAGGAGGCGCTTGGTCATGTCCATCACCTGGCGCTTCTCCGCCTTGCCGTAGCCGGTGACGGCCAGCTTCACCTGGCCGGGGGTATACTCGAAAAGGGGCACGCCGCACTTCTCCGCCGCGCAGAGCAAGACGCCCCGGCCGTGGGCCACGGCGATGCCGGTGGTGATGTTGGTGTTGAAGAACAGCTCCTCAATGGAGATCACGTC
>CAMBID010000063.1 GCA_945867445.1 uncultured Clostridia bacterium
TGGCGGCGCTTTTCCTGCTGCCGGTTTTCACGGTGACGGCGGTGCGGCAGTACCGGACGGCGTCAGAGCAGCCGGAGGAGCCCATCCACCTCCTGCCGCCGGGAGAGATGGACAGCGCCAGGACGCTCCGGGTGCTGGACGGCGATACCGTTACGGAGATGTCGTTTTCCGATTACCTCCAGGGTGTGCTGCGGGCGGAGATGCCGGCTTCCTTCCGGGAGGAGGCCCTCTGCGCCCAGGCCGTGGCCGCCCGGACCTACACCTGTTACAAGATGCTGGGCGGCGGCAACCACGGCGACACCGCCGACATCTGCACGGACCACACCTGCTGCCAGGCGTTTCTCCCGAAGGACCGGGCGGCGGAAAACTGGGGCGACCATGCGGAGCGCTATGAGGCCAAGATCGATAACGCCGTCTCCGCCACCGACGGCCAGGTGATGCTCTACAACGGCGTGCCCATTTTGGCGGTGTTCCACTCCTCTTCCGCTTCGGAGACCTGGAGCTCCGGCGAGGTCTGGACCCAGGACCTGCCGTATTTGCAGAGCGTTTCCTCCCCGGAGGGAGAGGAAGTGCCTAACTACTACAGCACCGTGGAGCTGACGGAGGCGGAGTTCCGGGAGAAGTTCCTGGCCGCCCATCCGGAGGCGGAGCTCTCCGGCCCGGCGTCCGGCTGGGTGAGGGACCCGGTCCTGCGGGGCGTTCATGTGGAAGAGATCACCATCGGCGGCGTCACGGTCCCGGGGCCCTCGGTCCGGAGTATTTTCGGACTGCGCTCGGCGTCCTTCGAGATCGAGGCCAAGGGCGGAAAGATGGTCTTCTACGTCACGGGCTACGGCCATGGGGTAGGGCTCAGCCAGTACGGCGCCAACGCCATGGCGGAGGCGGGCAGCAGCTGGCGGGAGATCCTGGAGCACTACTATACCGGTATCGCCATCGCCCAGTGGACGGGGAGTTCCGGGGAAGGATGACGCGGGCGGATCCTGTGGACCCCCTTCGCGGGCTTTTGCCCGCGGAGGGGGATTTCCATGACCGGAGCTTTACAATTTCGCTACAACTGTGGTAAAATAGTATACTATAATCCCAATAATATGGGATGGAAGGCCCAATTTCTGAAGGGAGGGGCGGCAATGAGGAAGAGGCTGGCAATGCTTCTGGTCTGCGCGGGGATGCTTTCGCTTTTGGCCGTCCCCACGGCGGCGGCAAAGAGCGTCTACTTTACGGCGGTGAACGAGAACATCCTGGAGCTGAAGGAGGAGACCATGCCCTTCTGGTCCGGGCAGAATCTCTACGTGGACAGCGCCATCTTCTCTGACCGTTGGCTGGGCCTCTACTGCAACCGGAATCGGGTCAACGGCACTGTGGTCATACTGGAGACCAGCGGCCAGCGGCGGGCGCTGGTCTTCGAGCTGGACACCGGCTACGTCACCGGCAGCGACGGCAACAACTACTACCCTGCCGCCGTGCAGCGCAATGGCCAGGTCTTCGTCCCCGCCGGGGTGGTGGCGGATTACTTCGGCCTCACCTACAACAACATCCGGGTGGACCACGGCTTCCTCATCTGGATCCACAGCGCCAACGCCACCGTCTCCCTGCTGACGGCCCAGGAGTTTGCCAATGCCGCCAGCTACCAGATGACCGCCCGCTACCAGAAGTACCTCCAGTCCCGGGAGGCCGGGGAGGAAGAGAACGGCGGGGAGGCGGAGGACCCGTCGGCCGCCGTCACCGGGAAGACGCTGAACCTCTGCTTCCGCATGGGGACGGAGGAGCACGCCCGGGAGATCCTCGATGTGCTCGGCCGGAATGGGGCGAACGCCACCTTTTACCTGACAGCGCAGGAGATCCGGACGGCGCCCGACACCGTGCGGCACATCGCCGTGGCCGGGCACCGGATCGGGATCTTGCTCACCGGTACCGGGGCTGCCCCGGCAGAGCTGCGGGAGGCCAACGAGGCGCTGTTTCTGGCCTGCGGCGGCAAGACCCGCCTCTGCGCAGCGGAGAAGGGCGTGGAGGGGAAGGCCGAGAGCCTGCGCCAGGCGGGGTACTGCCTGCTGATTCCCAAGGTGGACGGCAGCGTCCGGGGACTCTACACGGGCAGCGCCGAGAGCTTGTTTCAGACGGCCCAGAACAGCCGGGGCAGCGTCACGGTGTGGCTGGGGGAGAGCGTCAGTGCCGAGGGACTGCAGCGGTTCCTGACGCTGGCATCTGACGCCCGGGACCGGATCCTTGGTATGACGGAGCGGGACGGCTGAGCGGCCGCAGCTGGGAGACCACCGTCCCGGAGGGACGGAGAAAGAATATCCGGCGGGGCGGGACTTCCCTGCGCCGCCAAAGCAAACATACGGGAGGGAATGCCTATGGCACGCAATATCCTGGTGGTGGAGGACGATCGGAACATCTCCGACCTCATCCAGATGTATCTTGTGAAGGAGGGCTTCGACGTCCGCATCGCCGCGGACGGCGGCAAGGCTATCGCCGAGTTCCAGAAGTCTGTGCCGGACCTTATTTTGCTGGACATCATGCTGCCGGTGATGGACGGCTGGGCCGTCTGCGCCAAGATCCGGGAGACCAGCAAGGTCCCGATCATCATGCTGACGGCCAAAAGCGAGGTCTTTGACCGCATCCAGGGCCTGGAGATGGGGGCGGACGACTATATCGTGAAGCCCTTTGAGATGAAGGAGCTGCTGGCCCGGATCAACGCCGTGCTCCGCCGGACGGAGATCCCGGTGGATACCAGCAAAATCCTGCGCTTTGACAAGCTCATTATCAATCTGGACGCCTATGAGCTCATCGTGGACGGGAGGAAGATCGACACCCCCCCGAAGGAGCTGGAGCTCCTATATCACCTGGCCTCCACCCCCAACCGGGTCTACACCCGCAATCAGCTTCTGGACGAGGTCTGGGGCTTTGACTACTTCGGCGACAGCCGAACCGTGGACGTACACATCAAGCGCCTGCGGGAGAAGGTGGAGAACGTCTCTGACCAGTGGGCGCTGAAGACCGTCTGGGGCGTGGGGTATAAGTTTGAGCTGCAGGGAGCCCAGGGCGACGGCAAGACCGGGGAAAAGGCATGAGGAAGCTTCTCAACCGGCATTTCCAGGGCCTCTACTGGCATCAGATGTTCATTACCACCGGCATGGTGCTGCTGACGCTGGCTCTGCTGGGGGCGGCCTTCTTCTCCCTGAGCTACAGCTATGCCCGGGGGGAGCGGACCCAGGAGCTGCAGGAGAAGGCCCGCGTGGTAGCCGTCTACTCCCGGGATTACCTGGACGAGACCAAGCCCCTGGGCAGCAAGGACGTGCTGCGGCTCACCCGTTTCGCCGCCAACGTCTCGGACGTGAACTTCCTCATCTGCACCACGGACGGCACCGTCCTTCTCAGCACTGACGATTCCCTGGACGCCGGGGAGCTGCGGCTTTCGGAGAGCATGATGGGGAAGGTGATGGAGAAGGGGCTCTTCTCCAAGAAAACGGATCTGGACGGCATCTATCCCCAGAGCCGCTTCGTGGTGGGGGTGCCGGTGCTGGGGCAGAACGGCAGTACGGTGCTGGGGGCGGTCTTCGCCGTGGCCTCCACCACCTCCCTTGACACCATGTGGCAGGCCTTCATGGGTCTTTTCCTGATGACGTCCATGGTGGTGCTGATGATCGCCTTCGCCGTCTGCTCCGTCACCACCATGCGGCAGATCAAGCCCATCCGGGAGATGGCCCAGGCCACCCGGCTCTACGCCGAGGGGGATTTCGACATCCGGATGAAGGACTACGGCCGCAGCGACGAGATCGGCGAGCTGGCGGCGTCCTTCAACCGCATGGCGGAGACGCTGCAGCAGACGGAGCGCAAGCGCCGGGACTTCATCGCCAACATCTCCCACGAGCTGAAGACCCCCATGACCACCATCGCGGGCTATACCGACGGCATTCTGGACGGGACCATCCCGCCGGAATCCGAGAAGAAGTATTTACAGATCATCTCCGATGAGAGCCGGCGGCTCTCGCGTCTCGTCCGGCGCATGCTGGACGTGAGCCAGCTTCAGGCCATGGATCCCCTGAAGAGCGGCAGCCGCTTCGACGTCTGCGAGTCCATGCGGCGGGTGCTGGTCTCCATGGAGAAGAAGATCACCGACCGGCACCTGGACGTGGAGGCCGACATCCCGGAGGAGCCCATTTTGGTCCGGGGCGACAACGACATGATCACCCAGGTCATCTACAACCTGCTGGAAAACGCCGCCAAGTTTGCCCGCACCGGCACCGCCCTCTATCTGGGCATCTCCGTGGCGGCGGACGGCAAAGCCTATGTCACCGTCCGCAATCTGGGGGATACCATCCCTGCCGACGAGCTGCCCAAGCTCTTCGAGCGCTTCCACAAGAGCGACAAGTCCCGCAGCGAGGACAAGGACGGCGTGGGCCTGGGGCTCTACATCGTCAAGACCATTCTGGAGCAGCACAAGGAACGGATCCAGGTCACCAGTGAGAACGGGGTCACCACCTTCCGCTTCTCCCTGTCCCTGGAGTGAGGGAGCACATCCCGGAAATACGAGGAAACTGCCTATGAAGGAAACGGAATACCGGCCGGAGGATCTGCCGGAGACCCGGGAGGCCGCGGCAAAGATCGCGCGGGAAGCCAGCCCGGAGCCCCCCGGGGAGGCGAAGCCCGTGGCGCCGCCGGACCGCCCGGAGGGCCGGCCCGGGGCCGCGGGGGAGGCTGCCATCCCGGAGGCCGCGGCGGAGGAAGAGGAGGGGCGCGAGGTGGTCCTCAGCTACCTCCAAGACCCGCCCCGGGAGGTAGTGGAGTACTACCTCCAAAAGGCACGCCTGCCCGGCAAGGGGGAGGAGCCCCGCCCTGCCGGTTCCATTGACTGGCAGCTGGCCCGGGCGGCGGAGAGCGCCGCCGAGGCGCCCGCTCCCCGGCGGCCCGGGAAACGCCGCCGTCGCCGGGCGATCTGGATCACCCTGGGCATCCTGCTGCTGATCGCCGCCATCGCCGGAGCCATCCTGCTCTTCACCGGGGAGGATGAGGAGCGGGAGGACCGCGACCCCTATCCCGGCTATGAGCAGACGGCGGAGGATCAGGAGATTACCATCCCCACCTGGCCCGCCCGGAAAAATCTCAGGGTGGAGCTGACATCCGGCCACGGCGACGCTTTGACGGCGGAGGAGGTCTACGCCCGGGTGAATCCCGCCACCGTGACGGTGGTCTGCAACGTGTCCGACACCAGCGCCAGCGTGGGCACCGGCGTCATCATCACGGCGGACGGCTACGTCCTCACCAACCACCACGTGGTGGCCGGGGGGCGGAACTGCACCGTGACCCTCTCGGATAACGTACAGTATGAGGCGAAGTACGTGGCCGGCGATGAGGTCAACGATCTGGCCGTCCTGAAGATTATGGGGGCCGGGGACCTGCCGGCGGCAGAGATGGGCGACTCCTCCCTTCTCACGGTGGGCGAGAAGGTCTACGCTATCGGAAACCCCCTGGGCGTGGAGCTCCGGGGCACCTTTACGGACGGCATCGTCTCCGCCCTGGACCGGGACGTGGACGTGGACGGCCGGACCATGACCCTGATCCA
>CAMBID010000064.1 GCA_945867445.1 uncultured Clostridia bacterium
CATCCCCTCCGGTTATACCTATACCCTCAGCGAGACCAAGGCCCCTGAGGGCTACACCGCCACCGTCGAGACCTGGACCGTTACCGTGGCCTATGGCGAAGTGATCATTTCCCAGGGCAATGATGTAGTCAGACTGGATGTGGTGGAGAACACCAAGACCCCCGTCACTCCTCCCGAGCCCACCTACACCCTTACCGTAAAGTATCAGGATGAGGAGGGGAACCAGCTCAAGGCGGACGTTGTTACCGGCAACCTGGCGAAGGACAGCCCCTATACGGCTGATAATTCCGACATCGTAGTCAACGGTACGGAGTATACCTATAAGGCGCTCGGTGAGAACTCTGCTCCTCTCACTGGTACCATCACGGGCGACACCACTGTGATTATCATCTACCAAGTGAAGGAGATCATTCCTCCCGAGCCCGAGTATGTCACCGTCACTGTCAACTATGTTGAGCTGGACAATGCGGACAACGTTTTGCGCGAGGCTCAGAGCAAGCAGTTCAAAATGGAGAATGGGGCCGCTGCCTACGATGTGACTGACCTGAAGTTCGACAGCCTGGATAAGGACGGCAAGACCTATAACTATAACAGCGCCAGCGAGAACCTGACGGGTTATACTCAGGGAGATCTCAGCATCACCCTGTACTACACCGAGCAGAGCAGCGAGCCCATCGATCCCCCCGTGACTCCCACCTACAGCTACTACACCGTCACCGTCAACTACTATGACAAGGACAGCGGCGAGGTCATCCACGAGAAGTACAGCACCACGCAGCGGGAGTACACCAGCTACGACGTGACCGCTCAGGACGCCATCGCCATCGAGGGCTACACCTATGCGGAGACCACCGGCGACGCCCTGAAGGGCACCCTCAACGGCAGCAAGACCATCAACGTCTATTACACCAAGGCTTCCACCCCCGTGGAGCCTCCCGTGACCCCCGTGGAGCCTCCCGTGACCCCCGTGGATCCCAACCCCGTCACCCCGCCCGAGACCGGTGACGCCATGGGCTTCTGGATCGCGGCTGCCGCCGTCTCCGGCCTGGGCCTGGTTTGGCTTGCCCTCGGCAATCGGAAGCGCCGCGAGGAAGCCTGATCCCAGACCCCATAGCGCCCTCGGATCTCCCAGGGAACCTTAGCGCCCCTCAAGGGCCCGCGCCAAGCGCGGGCCCTTGCTTTTCTTCCTGCCGGGCAGTATAATATCCCCATTCCACGGACCCGCTGCGGCGGGGGAGGAGGTCGTATGAGGAAGAGAACCCAAAGGGTCCTGCTGGCCGCGCTGACGGTCGTTTTCCTGGTGAGCGGCGGCATGATGCTGCGGCAGCTGAGGGACTACGAGGCAGGGAAGGTGACCTATGAGCAGGCGGGAAGCATCGCGGGGCTGCCGGACTTCTCCCACTGGTCCTGGCCGGAGGGCAGCGTCTCCGGCGGGTCCTCCGGGGAGGAGGCTGTGCCCTATGTGGACCCCTACGCCGACGCCCTGGCGGCCATGGATTTCGCCGCGCTGCGGGAGGTGAACCCCGACATCCTGGGCTGGATCCTGATCCCCAACACTCGGGTTTCCTACCCCTTCCTGCAGGGGACGGACAACGACTACTATCTCCGCCGCACCTGGCGGAAGGGCTCCAGCGCCGTGGGAGCCATCTTTGTGGAGGCCGGGAATTCCGGGAATCTGACGGACTTCAACACCCTGATCTACGGCCACAACATGAATAACGGATCCATGTTCGGAACCCTGAAAAAGTACAGGCAGCAGGACTATTTTCGCGCCCACCCCTATGTCTACCTGACCACCGATGCTGGCTCCGCCCGGTACGAGGTCTTTGCAGCCTATGAGGTGGCCACCGATGGTGAGACCTATCGCCTGAGCTTTGCCGACGACAGCGCGAAGCAGGCGTTTTTGGACTACTGCCTGGAGCAGTCGGTAATCGACACCGGCGTTACGCCCCAGGTCTATGACCGGATCATTACCCTTTCCACCTGCACCGGCCGGGGCCACGAGACCCGCTGGGTGGTGCAGGCGCGGCTTCCCGGTGAGGCTCCGGCGGCTGAGGATCCCGCCCCGGAACCCCCATCCGATCCCGCCGCCTCCGCGGAGCTCTCTGACGCCCCCGCAGACCTTGCCCCAGAGCCTGTGGATCCCGCCGCAGGCGGTCTGGACACGGAGGGGGAGCCCTGATGCCCCCCCTGACGGAAGCGGCCCTGCACCGCGCACTGGGGGACACGGCGGTAGTGGGGCGGGACCTTCGCTGCCTGCCGGAGCTGGGGTCTACCAACGATCATTTGAAGGAACTGGCCCGGCAGGGCGCGCCGGAGGGCCTGGTGGTCCTGGCGGAGCGGCAGACCGCCGGGCGCGGACGCCTGGGCCGGAGCTTCCAGTCCCCGGCGGGGCTGGGGCTGTGGATGTCTATCCTGCTGCGGCCGGATTGCCCGCCGGAGCGGCTGCCCCGGGTGACGGCCCTGACCGCCGTCGCCTGCACGGGGGCCATCCGGAGCATTTGCGGCGTGGAGGCGGGCATCAAGTGGCCCAACGACCTGGTCTGCCGGGGGCGGAAGCTCTGCGGCATCCTGACGGAACTGGAATCCGATGGGCAGGGCTTGGCGGTGGTCATCGGCATCGGGCTCAACGTCGCCCATCGGCGGGAGGACTTCCCGCCGGAACTGCGGGAAACGGCGACGTCCCTGGAGATGGTGACGGGCCGGGAGGTCCCACGGGAGGCCCTGGCCGCCGCCCTGCTGCGTTCCCTGGACAGGATGTACCGGGACTTGCTGGCGGATGATCTCGCGGCCTGGCTGGGGGCCTACCAGGCCGCCTGCGTGAATTTGGGGCGGGAGGTCCGCATCCTGCGGCCGGATGGTCGGGAGGATCGGGGCACGGCCCTGGGCGTGGACCGGGACTTCGGCCTTGTCGTCCGGCGGGAGGACGGGACGGAGGAGGTTTTGCGCTCTGGAGAGATCTCCGTCCGGGGGCTTTCCGGCTACGCCGGGGAGTGATGGGGCACGAAACGGACAACGGAGGAGGGGCGCCGGAGGGCGACCCTCCCCTAAAACCATGGGGGTTTTCCGGGGGAGCGCCGGGGCGCAGGAGATTCCGGCCGGCAGCGGCCGCGGGAAGGCGGAAATGGGTTCCGGAAGGGGGCTGAAGGAGGGCTTCCTCCGGGACAAAGTCCGGAGAGTGCGTCTAATTTTAAACAAAAACTCTCCCAAACATTTATCAAGTATATTTGTGAATTATCAAACGATATCCACAAAAAGTGACAGCAAAGCGTAAAAAAACACAAATACGCCATCTTAGATTTGTTGATAAAAACTGTGCAGTTAAGGGGAGAGTTTTTGGGGCATTCGGCAGAAAAATTTCAAAAAAAATGGGTTTAACAGGTTGACTTTCCATCCGCTGTATGGAATAATCTAAGCACAGGATGAAGAGGGGAACGGAATTCACCGGGAACCTCAAATTCACCTGAAAAATTTTTAGGAGGATACTTACTATGGTTGGCGAGAAAGTCGTTCTGAGAACCCGTATGTCTGCTGGCGATGCTCATTATGCTGGTGAGCTGGTCGAGGGCGCTCACATTGTGACCGCTTGGGGCGATGTCGGCACTGAGCTGGCTATCCGTCTGTTTGGTGATGAGTCCCTGTTCCTGGGCTATTCCGAGGTTCGTTACACTGCTCCCGTTTACTCCGGCGACTTCATGGAGTATTCCGGCTGGATCGAGAAGGTTGGCAACACCTCTCTGACCTGCCACTTCGAGGCTCACAAGGTCATCGAGCTGGCCCGCGGCGAGAAGGACGGCCTGGCTGATTCTGCCGCCAACGTCCTGCCCGAGCCCATCCTCTGCGCTTATGGCACCGGCACCCTGGTCGTCAAGAAGCCCTATCAGCGCGTTGAGTTCGCTGATCCCAAGTTCCAGAATCATTGATCCTTTGATCGCATCATCCTTGCTTCCCGTAAGCAATAGATGAACAGGAAAGCTGCTCGATTGTCTTGGGATGATCGAGCAGCTTTTTTCTGAAAAGCCTCTCCCCCGTGCGATTTGCGGTCCTTCCCGGAAGTGGGCCGCGGAAACACGACGTTTCTCCCTCCCCGTCATGCCGGGCCTGCCGATCCGGCCATGGGATCACGCAGGCTGCGGGCCAGGGTACCTCCATGGCATCCATCCAAAGACAGATTCTGAAAAGAGACACAGAAAGGTGAGCGATTTATGAAGAGACCTCTCGAAGGCATCCGTGTCCTGGACCTGACCCAGGCTTACAGCGGCCCGTTCTGCACCATGAACCTGGCGGACCACGGCGCCGAAGTCATCAAGATCGAAGTGCCCAACCTGGGCGACCAGACCCGTACCTGGGGCCCCATCTACAAAGGCTGCAGCGGCTACTATTCCTACGTCAACCGCAACAAGAAGGGCATGACCCTGAACCTCAAGAGCGAGGAAGGCAAGAAGATCTTCACGGAGCTGCTGAAGACCGCCGACGTCGTCTGCGAGAACTACAAGGTGGGCGTGCTCACCAAGCTGGGCTTCCCCTATGAGAAGATGCAGGAGATCAACCCCCGCATTATCTACGGTTCCATCAGCGGCTTCGGCCTGGAGGGCCCTCTGGCTCCCCGCCCCGCCTATGACATCGTGGCCCAGGCCATGTCCGGTATGATGACCATTACCGGCTTCCCCGATGGCCCCGCCTGCAAGATCGGCCCCTCCATCGGTGACAACTTCACCGGCGCTCACCTTTGCATGGGCGTTCTGATGGCTCTCTATGAGCGCGAGAAGACCGGCGTCGGCCGCCGCGTGGACGTCGCCATGATGGACACCCTCTTCGGCGTTCTGGAGAACGCTGTCATGGACTACACCGTCCTGGACAAGATCCCCATGCGCAACGGAAACGCCGACCCCGCCATCACTCCCTTTGACGCCTTCCGCGCCAAGGACGGCGACTTCGTCATGGGCTGCGGCACCGACAAGATGTACGCGGACCTCTGCCGCGTGATGGGCCGTGAAGACCTCATCACCAATCCTCTCTACATCACCAATGACGACCGCTGCAAGAACTACGGCAAGGGCCTGAAGGCTGACATTGAGGCCTGGACCACCACCAAGACCATTGACGAGATCGAGGAGATCATCGTCGGCCTGAAGATCCCCTTCGGCCGCATCCTGAACGTGGCCGAGGCCGCCGAGCATCCCCAGATCGCAGCCCGCAACATGATCTGGAAGGTCTATCAGCCTGAGATGGGCAAGGAGATCCGGATGCCCGGCAACCCCATCAAGATCCACGGCGAGGAAGACAACATCCAGCACTGCGCGCCCTCCTTGGGCGGCGACAACGAGGCCATCCTGGGCACTCTGGGCTACAGCCCCGAGCAGGTAGCGAAGCTCCGCGAGGAAGGCGTCATCTGATCCGCACAGCGCTGCTTCGGGGAGGGACGAAAGTCCCTCCCCGGTTTTTGCATAAAGGAAACCACTGGCTAGGCGCCGCTGTCAGCGTCGCCCTTTTGCGGCAGTCTGCCGCAAAAGC
>CAMBID010000065.1 GCA_945867445.1 uncultured Clostridia bacterium
GCTGCGTCACCGCCCAGCACCGCCAGATGCTGGACAGCGTGCTGGAGGTCTTCCACTGCCGGCCGGACTATGATCTTAACATCATGACGCCCCGGCAAACCCTCTCCAGCATTACCAGCAAGTGCCTGCTGGGGATGGACGAGGCGATCGACATCCTGAAACCGGACCTTATTCTGGTCCACGGGGACACCTCTACCACCTTTGCCGGAGCCCTCTCCGCCTTCTACCACCAGGTGAAGGTGGGCCATGTAGAGGCGGGACTCCGGACCTGGGACAAGTACTCTCCCTTCCCGGAGGAGATGAACCGGAAGCTGGTTTCCGCCATCGCGGACCTCTACTTTTGCCCTACAGAGAATAACCGCAATAACCTTCTGAAGGAGGGCGTCACGGAGGGACTCTTTATCACCGGCAACACCGTCATCGACGCCCTGAAGACCACCGTCCGGGAGGATTACCGCTTTGAGACAGAGGAGCTCAACCATCTTCCCTACGGGGAGAAGAAGATCCTGCTCGTCACCTGCCACCGGCGGGAGAACTACGGCCAGCCCATGAAAAATATCATGCTGGCCCTGCGGCAGATCGCGGAGGAGAACCTGGATGTGGAGCTGGTCTATCCGGTACATCTCTCCCCCGTGGTGCGGGAGGCGGTGGACAAGTACCTCCGGGGCGCGCCCCGGGTCCATCTCATTGATCCCCTGCCGGCGGACGAGATGCACAACCTCATGGCCCGCTGCTACCTGGTGCTGACGGACTCCGGCGGGCTGCAGGAGGAGGCGCCTGCCCTGGGAAAGCCTGTCCTTGTGATGCGGCGGGAGACGGAGCGGCCCGAGGCTGTGGCCGCCGGCACCGTGAAGCTCTGCGGCGTGGTGCAGGACGACATCGTCACCATGGCGGAACGGCTCATCCGGGACAAGAACGCCTACCACGCCATGGCCCACGCCGTGAACCCCTACGGCGACGGCCGGGCCTGCCAGCGCATCGCGGACGCCATCCTATGGTCCTTCGGCCGGAGGGCGGAGCGACCGGAGGATTACCAGGGGAAGTGAGAAGGGAAGGGGGAGCCCATGGGCAAGCGGAAATTCAACGCCATCAGCATTGGCTTTGCCGTGCTGATATTGCTGACGGTGGCTCTGCTGGGGTCCAACAGCCTGCGCCGCTCCTCCCGCATCGTGCTGCCCTCGCCGGATGCGTCCTCCTCTGCCGGGGCGGAGGAACCGGACGGCAGTCAGGAGACCGTCCGGATCGAGGTCCGGCCGGATACCGTCCAGGCGGCCATCGCCACCCTTGCCCGACCCGGGCGCTATGGTCGGGTGCTGACGGCGGAGTACTTCTGGAGCGGCGGCTCCGCCTCCACCGAGACGGTCGTCAGGGTGGACGGCGGCTTCTGCCGGGTGGATCTCACGGGACTGGACGGCCGGGTACGGCACAGCATCACTGACGGCCAGCACACCTGGATCTGGTACGACAGTGAGCGCAGCGTCTATGAGACCGCCGCCGGGGACATTGACGTCGACGCGGAGCAGCGCATCCCCACCTATGAGGATATCCTGGCCCTGCCGGCGGAGGACATCGCCGCGGCGGACTACCGGAGCTTTTCCAATATCCCCTGTCTCTATGTGGAGACCGGAGAGCGGGATGGCTACGTCCAGCGCTACTGGATCAGTGTGGAGAGCGGACTTTTGGTGGGAGCGGAGAAGCTGCAAAGCGGCGAGACCGTCTACCGGGCCGCGGAGCGGCCGGAGGAGAGCCCTGCCGTCAGCACGGCGGACTTCACTCTGCCGGACGGCAGCGTTCTCCATACGGTCGAGTGAAAGGAACAAAAAGCGGGGCGCATCCACTGAAGGATGCGCCCCGCTTTTCTGTCATGCTGATTTCAAAGGAAATCCGTTCCTTTGAAATCCCGTGCGCTCCGCGCACCGGCGGCGTGCAGGATGCGCGCCGTGCCATCTCATAAAAACCGGATACGCTTCGCGCGATCAAAAGCTTTGATACTAGAATCCATGAAAAACAAGACAATTGTCTTGTTTTTATAGCGCCAACGGCGCGTTGGATTCCTATGAGACGCACCGACGCGCAAAGCGCGGCGGTTCCCATTAAAATATCTTAATTTTAATGGGAGAGTAGTATGAAAGCTTTTGATCCAGGTTTCGTATCAGAGGATCAGCAGCAATCCCAGGGCGAAGAGAAGCTCCTCGTCCGCCCCCTCCCGGTAGAGGAAAAAGAGCAGCGCCAGAAGCAGCAGGTCGCCGCTGTCGATGTGGTCCAGGTGGAAGCGGTCCAGGAGCTTCCGGAGACTCCCGTCTCCCATCGGCGGAAAGCCCCCGAAAAGCCCGCCAGGCGGTGGGGGAGGGGGCCCCATCCCGCCGCCGGGAGAGTCCCCGGGAGGCGGCCCCATCCCGCCGGAATGGGGACTTGGCGGGGGAGCGCCCTTTGGCGGCGCGTCCTCCTCCGGGATGCGGGTATAGGTCCCCTGGTCGTTGCGGATGTATCGGTTATACAAAGGACCCCCCCTCCCGGTCACGCAGGAATCGTTTCCCCAGCCGCAGCAGGCGGGCCAATTGGAGAGCCCTCGGCACGTTGGCCTGGCGCTCCGGCTTCAGGTAGGGGCGCAGGGCGAAGAGCAGCGCTGCCGCCTGTCCTGTCTGGGCCCCGCCCAGCTCTTGGGCCAGGGGCAGGAGCTTTGCCAGCATGGAAGGGTCCAGTCCTCCCAGAAGGGAGGAGAGAGGGTTCCCGCCATCCCCCGATGGAAAGCCGCCATTTCCAGGGGGAGCGCCGCCCAGAGGCGGATTGCTGTCGGGAAAGCCGCCCTGAGGCGGCGCTCCGGGGCTGGCTGGCGGGGCCTGCCCGCCGTTTTTCGGTGGGGGACCGCCGGAGAGGGACTGGGCCAGCTCCATGATCTTCGCCATGCTTCCGGGATCGGACAGCAGCGCATTCAGTTTATCGTCAAACTCGCTCATGCCGCCGCCTCCTCCCGCTGCTTACTTCTGGACCGCCTTCTGGATGCGCTCAATGAGGGCCGCACCCTCGGGACTGCCCATCACCTGAGATACCATGCGCTGCAGCTCCTCCGTGCGGCCCTGGGCGGCGCTCTGGGCCGCACGCTGCAAGGATGCCCCCTGATCCCCCTCTGTCAGCATCCGCAGCAAGGTCTGCCCGTCGCCGCTGCGGAAGAGGGCCTGGACCCGGGATGGGTCCCTCTGGAGGGACGCCAGCAGGTGTTTCGCGTTTTCGTCCATGTTCCACCTCCTATGCTCTCAGCAGCAGTCTATGCGGCGGGACGCAAAAACGTGCCTGCGAAAGGGGCGGTGTTCGCAAACCAGAATCTCGTACATTGAGCGCTGTTGAAGGCCGTGATGGGAATATAAGAGAGGACCGCCGGGAGATTTCCGGCGGTTCGGGCGTTTCTTATGTCAGCGGCAGGTTTCTTTCACTTTTTGATACTCTTTGCGAAGGAAAGGATTTCACTTGAAATCAGTATTTGACATGAGAGGCGCACTTCGATCCTCTTGTGTCGGGAGCATCGTGCGTCCTGCCTTCTCCTTCAGCGGGGGACAACTGGCAGGCCTCGCATGCGGCGTTACGACTTTCTGTCAAGGGGATCGCACTCTCTTGCGCTGTAAAAGCGGCAATCCCCTATGGACTTTCCGTCTGTATCCGTTTTTGGAAAACCCTTCACCGCTAACAAGTTTGCAGAAGGGGCAAAAAGCATCCTCCGTACGGGACAACCATACGGAGGATCCACTGTTGTATAAACATCATCGGGAGCAGGCACGTTCCGTTTCAGGCCTTTGCCGCCTTGCCTGCGGCTTTCCCGGCGGCGCAGTCCGGGCGGAGGGGGCAGTTTTCACACTTGGGGGAGCGGGCGGTGCAGACATCCCGGCCGAAGAGCACCATCCGGTGGCAGAAGTCGGAGCTCTCCTCCGGCGGCAGGATGGCGCGGAGCTGCCGCTCCACCTGAAGGGGATCCCTGGAGCCGTCCGTGAGCCCCAGGCGTCCCGTGATGCGGATGCAGTGGGTGTCGCAGACGTAGGCGGGCTGGCCGTAGACGTCCCCCAGGATGAGGTTTGCCGTCTTGCGGCCCACACCGGGGAGGCTGGTAAGCTCCTCCATGGTCCCGGGGACTTTGCCGCCGAAGCGGTCGATGAGCTGCCGGGCGCAGCCGACCAGGTCCCGGGCCTTTCCATGGAAGAAGCCGCAGGAGCGGATATAGGGCTCCACGTCCTCCGGCTCCGCCCGGGCGAAGCTCTCCAGCGTGGGGAAGCGGGCAAAGAGGGCCGGGGTCACCTGGTTCACCCGGGCGTCGGTACACTGAGCGGAGAGCCGCACGGAGAACAGCAGCTCATAGTCCTTTTCATACTGCAAGGAGCAGAGGGCGTCGGGGTAGAGGCCCTTCAACGTTCCCATGATCCGCTTGACGGCGGCTTTGCTTGTCATGATTCTCACCTCTTTCCCAGGATACCATAGATTCCCCCGGGATGCGAGTGGGAAATGCAACAGTTTCCCGATGAATGGAGAAAAAGAGCGAAAGTCTCCTGCTGGGGCTGGAAAAGCGCCGGTGGATGTGCTATACTTTTAATTTAAATCCGGATCTGACCGGAGAAGCATGAGAGGAGGAACCGCCATGCAGAGGCCCCTGGCGGACGAGATCCGCCCCAAGACACTGGACGAGGTGGTGGGACAGAAGCACCTTCTGGGGGAGGGCGCGGTGCTGCGCCGGCTCATTGAGAGCGGCTCCTCGGTAAATATGGTCTTCTACGGCCCGCCGGGCACCGGAAAGACTACGGTGGCGAACCTCATCGCCCAGCGCACCCATAAGACCCTCCACCGGCTCAATGCCACCACCGCCTCCCTTCAGGACATCAAGGACATCATCGCGGATGTGGGGACGCTCTTGGCTCCCGGCGGCATCCTCCTCTACCTGGATGAGATCCAGTACTTCAACAAGAAGCAGCAGCAGTCCCTGCTGGAGTTTATGGAGAACGGCCAGCTGACCCTCATCGCCGCCACCACGGAGAACCCCTATTTCTATGTCTACGGGGCCCTCCTCTCCCGGTCCACGGTCTTTGAGTTCAAGACCGTGGAGCCCAGGGAGGTGCAGATCGCGGTGGAGCGGGCGCTGGCCATCGAGAAGGCACGCTCCGCCCTGCCTCTCAGCTGGGAGGAGGGGGTGCCCGGCACCATTGCCACCGCCTGCGGCGGCGATGTGCGCAAGTCCATCAACGCGGTGGAGCTCCTCTGCCAGGCGGCAAAGCCCCGGGACGGGGCGCTGCGATTGACCCTTTCCGATGTGGAGCAAGTGGCCCAGCGCAGCGCCATGCGCTATGACCGGGGCGGCGACGCAATGTATGACCTGGCCTCCGCCCTGATGAAGTCCCTGCGGGGCAGCGACCCGGACGCGGCGCTCCACTACCTGGCTCGCTTCCTGGAGGCTGGGGATCTGGTGACTCCCTGCCGCCGGCTCCTCTGCTCCGCCAGCGAGGATGTGGGCATGGCCTATCCTCAG
>CAMBID010000066.1 GCA_945867445.1 uncultured Clostridia bacterium
GGGATGTAGCTGAAGCCCTGGGCGGCTACGGCCTCTTCACCGGCAGAGCCGGACTCCACGGCGAAGTTCAGGGACTTGCACGCCTCGGCGGTGGTGAACTGGTCGGCCACATCGGCCTTGACCACGACGACCTGCGCGTTGTTGCAGTAGGCGTTGGAGGTCTGCATGGTATTCTTGACCTCGTCGGTCAGGGTCATGCCGTTCCAGACCACGTCGATGGACTTGCTGTCGAGCTCATTGGCCTTGGTATCCCAGTTGATCTCCACGAACTCGCAGGCAACGCCGAGACTCTCGGCAAAGGCCTTGGCCATATCGGCGTCAAAGCCGACCCACTGGCCGTTCTCCTGATAATCCATGGGGGCGAAATCGGTGATACCGACCACGAGTTTGCCCTTTTCCTTCACATAGGCCATGTCGGAATCGGACGTCTTGGCGCCGCAGGCGGTCATGCCTGCCACCACCAGAACAGCCAGCAAAAGGGCGATCATCTTTTTCATACTTGGTTCCTCCTCAGAATTTGGAAGTAATTGATTAGCATGGCAGTATTTTAGCATGGTAAAGAACTAATGTAAAGAAGTAATTGTGACAGAAAAAACCTGCCCAAATCCGGTGGAATTGGGCAGGTTTCATAAGACGGAATTCAGGCAGTCCGGAACGATTACAATACCTTGCTCAGGAAATCCTGCAGTCTGGGATGCTGGGGGTTGGAGAAGAGCGCCTCGGGGGTGTTTTGTTCCAAAATCTTGCCCTGGTCCATGAACACCACGCGGCTGCCCACTTCCCGGGCGAAGCCCATTTCGTGGGTCACCACCACCATGGTCATACCCTCGTGGGCCAGCTCCTTCATGACCTCCAGAACCTCGCCGACCATCTCCGGGTCCAGGGCGGAGGTGGGCTCGTCAAAGAGCATGACCTCCGGCTCCATGCAGAGAGCCCGGACGATGGCCACCCGCTGCTTCTGGCCGCCGGAGAGCTGGGCCGGGTAGTCCCCCGCCCGGTCGGCCAGGCCCACCCGCTCCAGAAGCTGTATGGCCTTGGCCTCCGCCTCCTTCTGTGGGATCTTTTTCAGCATCATGGGGGAGACGGTGAGGTTTTTCAGGATCGTCATGTGGGGGAAGAGGTTGAACTGCTGGAAGACCATGCCCATCTTCCTCCGCTGGCGGTCAAGATCCGTGTGCCGGTCCATGAGGTCCACGCCGTCCAGCAAAATCTCGCCGGAGTCCGGGGTCTCCAGCCGGTTGAGGCAGCGGAGGAAGGTGGACTTGCCGGAGCCGGAGGGACCGATGATGCACACCACATCCCCCCGCTGGATCTCGGCGGAGATGCCCTTCAGCACCTCCGTGCCGTGAAAGCTCTTGCGCAGGTTTTTAACGCTTATCACTTTTCGCCAGCCTCCTCTCGAATTTGCCCAGGGCCCAGGTCAGCAGGATGACGAGAAAAAGATACGTGAGGGCCACCACCATCAACGGGTTGAAGGCGTCGTAGGTGTTGTTCCGGATGAGGTTGCCGGCTCTCGTTAGGTCCTGCACGGCCACATACCCCGCCACCGCCGTCTCCTTGAGGAGGGCGATCATCTCATTGCCGATGGCGGGGAGGATGTTCTTCATGGCCTGGGGCAGCACCACGTGGACGGTGGCCTGGAAGCGGGACATGCCGAGGCTCCGCCCGGCCTCCATCTGCCCGCCGTCTACGGCGTTGATGCCGCCCCGGATCAGCTCCGCCATGTAGGCGCCGGAGTTGATGCCGAAGGTCACGATACCCACCACAACGCCGTCCGACGAGCGGAGGATCAGGAAGTAGAAGATCAGCAGCACCACCACCACGGGAATGCCCCGGATGACGGTAGTGTAGAGGTCGCAGAGCAGGCAGAGGGGCTTCATCACCCGGCTCCCCTCGCCGCAGTACTTGATGATGGCGATGAACGCGCCGATGATAACGCCGATGACCAGGGCCCCCAGGGTGATGATGAGGGTGTTGCGCAGGCCGTCCACCAGCATCAGGTAGCGCTGCTTCTCCAGGAAGGTGGAGGCCAGCTTCGCGCCCCAGTCCGCGAAAAACTGCGCAATGGAATCAAAGAGGGTCATGGGCCGTCCTCCTCAGGAAAGTTTTCGGGGAACAGGGGCCGCGCCCCCGTCCCTCCGTTTGCGCGCTTCCCGCTCAAGGGGCCACATAAAGCACGCCGTAGTTCTCAAAAATCTGCTCCACGGTGCCGTCTGCCAGCAGCTCGCCGAGAGCGCCGTCAAACTGGGCGGTGAGGTCGCTCCCCTTGGCGAAGGCGAAGGCGTAGGGCTCGGAGGTCATGGCCTCGTCCAGCACCACGAGACCCTGCTGGGCGGCGAGCACCACGACCACCTCGTTATCCACCACCCAAGCGGCAGCCTTGCCGGAGGTCAGGGCGGCGGCAGCGTCGTTGTTAGCGGTGAAGGCCAGGACCTCGTAGCCGTTCTCCATGCAGTACTCCTCGGCGGTGGTACCGGTCTGGACGGAGATGGTCTTGCCCTCGAGATCGGCCTTGCAGGTGATGTCGCTGTCGGGCGTCACCACGATGGCCTGGGAGGCCAGAAAGTAGGGCTGGGTGAAGTCGCAGTTCTTCTGGCGGTCCTCGGTGATGGTGATGCCGCTCATGCCGATGTCGAACTTCCCGGCCTGAACCCCGGGGATGACGGAGTCAAAGTCCATCTGCTCCAGCTTCAGCTCCACGCCCAGCTTCCCGGCGATGGCCTGGAGGATGTCCACCTCGATGCCTACGACCTCGCTGCCGTCCAGGGACTCAAAGGGAGGGAAGTCCGGGCTGGTGGCCACGGTGACGACGGCCTTGCCGTCGGAAGCGGCGTCTCCGCCGTTGCTGCTGCCGCAGGCAGCCAGAGCCAGGATCATGGTCAGGGCCAGGGCCGCGGCCAGGTATTTCTTCTTCATAGTTCAATCTCCTTTTTTTCAAATGTCTCGCCCGCAGGCGAAAGGTTTTTCATTCGGATTCAAATGGAATGCTTTCCTTCGGACTCCCATGCACCCGCGGCGCGCAGGATACACGCCGCGCCGTCTCTCACAGAAGCCTGATATTATACTAGTTCTTGATAAAAAGCTTTCAAAGCTTTTGATAGCGCCGCAGGCGCGTCAAGAACTTATGAGACGGCTTTTGCGGCAGACTGCCGCAAAAGGGCGACGCTGACAGCGGCGCCTTCTTGATAAAAATCAAAGATTTTTATCAAGAAAGAGTATCACTCCGGCAGGGAGCGGAGGTAATCGATCTGGGAGAGGACGGAGGCCCTGCCGGTACCGCCCTCGCTGGTGCGGCGCTCCACGCAGGCCTTGAGGTCGATGGCCTCATAGAGGTCCGCCCCAAAGAGGGGGCTCAGGGCTTGGTAGTGCTCCAGGGGCACGGTCTCCAGCACCTGGCCCTTGGCGATGCACTCAGCCACCAGATTCCCCGTCAGCTTGTAGGCCGTCCGGAACGGCATGCCCTTCCGGGTCAGGTAGTCCGCCAGGTCCGTTGCGTTGATGAAGCCCTTCTGGGCCGCCTGGTACATGGCGTCCTTGTGGGTCTTCATGGAGGCCAGCATAGGGGTGAATACCGCCAGGCACTGCTCCACGGTATCAAAGGCGTCGAAGATGGACTCCTTGTCCTCCTGCATGTCCTTGTTGTAGGCGAGGGGCAGGCCCTTCAGCATGGTGAGGGTGCCCAGGAGATCGCCGTAGACCCTCCCGGTCTTGCCCCGGACCAGCTCCGCCATGTCGGAGTTCTTCTTCTGCGGCATGATGGAGGAGCCGGTGGTGTATGCGTCCGAGAGCTCCACAAAGTGGAACTCCCAGCTGGACCAGAGGATGATCTCCTCGCTGAAGCGGGAGAGGTGCATCATAATGGTCGCCAGGGCCGCCAGCAGCTCCACGCAGAAGTCCCGGTCGGAGACGGCGTCGATGCTGTTGCGGCAGGGGCCGTCAAAGCCCAGGGCGGCGGCGGTCATTTTCCGGTCCGTGGGGTAGGTGGTGCCCGCCAGGGCGCAGGCCCCCAGGGGGGATTCGTTCATGCGCCTGGCGGCATCCTGAAGGCGGGTGATATCCCGGGCGAACATCATACCGTAGGCCAGAAGCTGCTGGGCGAAGAGGATGGGCTGGGCCCGCTGCAGGTGGGTATAGCCGGGGACGATGGCGTCCGCATTCTCCTCCGCCTGGTCGGCAATGACGGTAAGGAGCTGACGGAGCTGGCGCCGCACCTTCCCGCTCTCCTCCCGGAGCCAGAGGCGGAGGTCCAGGGCCACCTGGTCGTTGCGGCTCCGGGCGGTGTGGAGCTTTTTCCCCACGTCCCCCAGCCGCTCGGTGAGGACCTGCTCCACGAACATGTGGATGTCCTCGGCGGCGGGGTCGATGGGGAGCTTGCCGCTCTCGATGTCCTCCAGAATGTCCGTGAGGCCCTCCGTCAGCTGCGCCGCCTCCTCCGGGGTCAGGATGCCGCACTTTTGCAGCATGGCCGCGTGGGCCAGGGAGCCGGTGATGTCCTGGCGGTACATGCGGCTGTCAAAATGGATGGAGGAGTTGAAGTCATCCGCCGTCTGATCCAGTTGTCCCGCCGCCCGTCCGGCCCACATCTTCGCCATAACCGTTTCTCCGTTCCCAAAAAATTCTCTCGTCCCTGCGTCCCTCATCCCGCCGCGCGATCTCCAAAGTATTCTTTCCGGCGGCGTGCACGCCGGAAAAAATCCCTCTCGCGAAGCGAAGTGTCGCAGCCTCCGCTCCGCCGGGGCAAGGCACCCCAGCGAAGTGCTCCCCGCATAAGCGGCAAAGCCGCTTATGTGAAAGCTTTAAAGTTTGCCCTGCTCCTGCAGCGCCTGGACCTTGGTGGGCAGGCCCCAGAGGTTGATGAAGCCCGCGGCCTGGCCCTGGTCGTAGTCACTCTCGCCGAAGGTCACCAGGTTCTCAGAGTACAGGGAGTAAGGGGAGGTCATCCCGGCGGGAATGATGTTGCCCTTGTAGAGCTTCAGCTTCACGCTGCCGGTGACATGCTCGTTGGACTTATTGGCGAAGGCCACCAGCGCCTCCGTCAGGGGAGTGTACCACTTGCCGTTGTAGATCTGGTCTGCCAGATCCACGGCCAGCTTCTGCTTGGCGTGCAGGGTGTCCTTATCCACCGTCAGCATCTCCAGATGCTCGTGAGCGTAGTAGAGGATGGTGCCGCCGGGGGTCTCGTAGACGCCCCGGTCCTTCATGCCGATGAGCCGGTTCTCCACGATGTCGATGATGCCGATGCCGTTGGCCCCGCCGATGGCGTTGAGCTTCTCGATGATCTTGCTGGCCTTCATCTTCTCGCCGTCCAGGGCTACGGGGGCGCCGGCTTCAAAGTCAATGGTCACGTAGGTGGGCTTGTCGGGGGCCTGCAGGGGGGAGACGCCCATCTCCAGGAAGCCGGGCTTCTCATACTGGGGCTCGTTGGCGGGGTCCT
>CAMBID010000067.1 GCA_945867445.1 uncultured Clostridia bacterium
CTTTTGCGGCAGTCTGCCGCAAAAGCCGTCTCATAAGTTCTTGATAAAAAGCTTTAAAAGCTTTTTATCAAGAACTAGTATAACAGGGAGGCATTCGTATGACGCCGCCCCCGAACAAAACAGAAACCACGGCCCCAGACGCAGCCTGAGGCCGTGGTTGTTTTCTGGGCGGATGGATGCTTACCCGGCCAGATGGAGCTGCCAGGTGCCGAGATCATAGAAGGGATCGGCGGCGGTGGGGGTGAGGCCTTCGAAGACGCCCTGCTGGGTGAGGACGGAGCGGCTCTCAAAGCACAATGGCAGGAAGGGGGACTGCTGGCGGACTTGGCGGCAGAAGGCGCTGACGGCGGAGGCGGTGCCGTTCTGGGCGGCGGCGGTGAGGCGTTCCGTCAGGACGGCGCTGTCAAAGCCGCCGTAGTTCAGGGCGCCGCCAGGGGTCACAAGAGCGGTGATGTCCCAGTCCGCGCTGAGCTTCACCGCCGCGTAGCAGAGGTCGAAGTCCCCACGCTCCAGGGCAGCGACATAGTCCGCCCAGGGCATGGCCCGGACTGTGACGCGCAGGTCGCAGACGGAGAGGGCGGCGGCCAGGTAGCTTGCGGCGGCGCTCTTGAACTGGCTGTCGCTGCAGACCAGGAGGGTGAGGGGCCGCTCCTCGCCGGTATTCAGCCCGGCGCGGTCCAGGGCATCCTCGAAATCCTCATAGCGGTAGGGCTCTTCCAGGTCCTCCGGATAGAGGGGGGAGGCAGGGGAAACAGGGAACTGGGCGGCCCGGCCATGGCCGGAAAGGCAGGCGCTGACCAGGCTTTCCCGGTCGATGCCCAGGCTCAGGCAGCGGCGGACGGCGGCGCTTTGCAGCAGCGCCGTCTTTCCGTTCAGGAGGAGGCAGTGGAGGATGGTGGTGTTCACCTCTGCGATGTCATAGCGGCTGCCGGAGCGCAGGGGGGAGGTCCCGGTCTGATCCGAGACCAGAAGCTGCACGCCGTGGGAGGAGAACTGATAGCGGACGCTGCTCTCGTCTCCGCAGTCCACGAGGCGGATGGTCTCCGTGGGCAGGGCATTGCCCAGCCGCCAGTTGGGGTTGGCGGCGAGGAAACTGCCGTTTTCGTCCGAACTCAGGACGTAGGGCCCGGTGCCGGTGGGAACGGCGTTCTCCTGGGTGCCGGACTTCACGATGGGGATGTCCAGCAGGGCCGGGAGGCTGGCGTTGGGGCGGCTCAGGCGGAGGACTACCCTGCCTTGGCTCTCACTGACGGAGGTCACGGCGGAGAGCCGCGCGCCGTAGCGGTCGCTGGCTTTCGCCCGTTGCAGGGAGGCCGTCACGTCCCGGGTGCGGAGGGCGGAGCCGTCCGAGAAGCGGACATTCTGCCGGAGCGTCAGGGTCCAGACAGGGGCGTCGTCATTGCACTGGGCGGATTCGCAGAGCCGGGGATGGGGGGTGAAGCTGGGGTCCAGGGCGTAGAGCCCCTCATAGAGGAGGGCGGCCACGGTCTGCTGGGCACCGTCCGGACTGGTGATGGGGTCCAGGGTGACGCCGTTGTACCAGGGGAGGGACAGCGCCTCCGGCAGGGGGACCACCTCCTCTTTCTGGGGAGTGATGTCATCGGGATAGGGTTCCTCCTCCACGATGGCGGCGTCCTGCCAGCAGCCCGTCAGCAGCAGGCAGGGGAGCAGCAGCAGGGGCAGCAGGCGCTTTCTCATGGGTCCTCCCTTCCCGGCAGGGCGATCATGGCGGCCTGGACGCCCCGGTTTTCGCCCATCTTCCGGTGGGACCAGAAGAGGTCCGGACGGCAGGCGGTGCAGAGGCCGCTCCCCTCGATGTTCTCTGGCCGGAGCCCGGCGCGGAGCAGCCACAGCCGGTTGAGACCGGAGAGATCCACATGCCACTTGGGAACGCGGTATGAGAGACAGGCTTCCGCGTCCGGCCCCAGGGCGGCGCGCATGGCATCGGGGACGTCGGCATCCGTCTCAAAGCAGCATTTCCCAATGCAGGGGCCCAGGGCGGCCAGGAGGTCGGCGGGGTCCGTGCCGTAGCTCTGGGTCATGGCCTGAACGGTTTTCTCCAGGATGCCCCCGGCGCAGCCCCGCCATCCGGCGTGGACGGCGGCGATGGCGGCGTGGACCGGGTCATGGAGGAGGATGACGCCGCAGTCGGCGGAGAAGACGGTGAGGGCAAGGCCGGGGACGTCCGTCATCAGGGCGTCCACGTCCCGGTAGTCCCGGGGACGGGTGAGCCCCTTGCCGGCATCCTCCGCTGTGACCCGGCGGAGATTGGTGGTGTGGGTCTGCTGGCTGAGGACGGCCTTCTCCGGATCGGTGCCGAGAACGGCGCAGAAGCGGCGGTAGTTTTTCCAGACGTTTCCGGGATCGTCGCCCCGGCTGGGACCCAGGTTCAGGGAATCCCAGGGGGCGGGGGAGACCCCGCCGGGGCGGGTGGAGAAGCCGTGGGGCAGGGCGGCCAGGAGGTCCGAGCGGAGGACGGTGAGTCCCGCCTCCTGATGAGGGGTGATGGCCATAGGATGCTCCTTTCTGCGGGGCGGTGAGGGAAAGGAAGCCGCCCCTGCCCTCCGGCAGGAGAACAGGGGCGGCGGTTTCCTATCAGGATATCCGGCACGGGGGCGGGATATGCGCTCAGGCGTTGCGGCCGCAGCAGTTTTTGTACTTCTTGCCGCTGCCGCAGGGGCAGGGATCGTTCCGGCCGATCTTGGTGACCTTCCGGGGCTGCTTCTTGGGGGTGGTGCCGTCGCCGCCGACGTTTTCCACGGTGGCCTTGGCTACCCGCTCCCGCTTGACCTCCTCGTCCTTCCGGAGGCGGACGGAGAAGAGGCGGCGGACAGTCTCCGCCTGGATGGCGGCGATCATTTCCTCAAACATGGCCAGGGACTCCTGCTTGTAGGCCACGATGGGGTCGGTGTTGGCGTAGGCCCGGAGGCGGATGCCCTGCTTCAGGTCGTCCATGGCATCGATGTGGTCCATCCAGTACTCATCCACCACGCGCAGCAGGATGACCCGCTCCAGCTCCCGCATGATGGGGGAGGTGACCTCGGCCTCCTTGGCGGCATAGGTCTTCTCGGCGGCCTCGCAGAAGCGCTCGGTGAGCTCTTCGCTGCTGAGGGAGGCGGCGTCCGGGATCCGGACAGCGTCCTTGGGGAAGAACTGGCCCTCCAGGGAGCGGAGGAGCTCCTGATAGCCGGCCTCGTCCAGATGGCTCTGCTCGCCGAAGGCCATGCCAACGTCGTTGCCGATGGTGGTGTGCATCATGTTGAGGATAGTCTCCTGGATGTCCTTGCCGTCCAGGACCTGGCGGCGCTGAGAGTAGATGATCTCGCGCTGCTTGTTCATGACATCGTCGTACTCCAGCACGCTCTTGCGGGACTGGAAGTTCCGGCTCTCCACGGTGGTCTGGGAGTTCTCAATGGCCTTGGTGAGCATCTTGCTCTCCAGGGGCGTGTCCTCGTCCAGAGCGATTTTCTCCATCATGCTCTGGATGCGCTCACCGCCGAAGAGGCGCAGCAGGTCGTCCTCCAGGGAGATATAGAAGCGGCTCTCGCCGGGGTCGCCCTGACGGCCGGCACGGCCGCGGAGCTGGTTATCAATCCGGCGGGAATCGTGCCGCTCGGTGCCGATGATGAAGAGGCCGCCGGCGGCCCGGACCTTCTCCGCCTCCTGGGAGATGCCGGCCCTGTGGAAGGCCATGCGCTGGGCGAAGAGGGCTCTCGCCTCCAGGATCTCCTGGTTGTCGGTCTCGGCGTAGCCGGTGGCGTCGGTGATGACCTCCTCGCTGTAGCCGGCCTTCACCAGATCGGCCTTGGCCAGATACTCGGCATTGCCGCCCAGCATGATGTCGGTACCGCGGCCCGCCATGTTGGTGGCCACGGTGACGGCCCCCAGCTTACCGGCCTGGGCCACGATCTCGGCTTCCTTTTCGTGGTTCTTGGCGTTCAGCACATTGTGGCGGATGCCCTCCCGGGTGAGAAGACGGGAGAGGGTCTCGTTCTTCTCAATGGAGACGGTGCCCACCAGCACGGGCTGGCCCTTGGCGTGGCACTCCTTCACCTGGGCAATGACGGCCCGGTACTTGCCCTCCATGGTTTTGTAGACGGCGTCGTGGTGGTCGATGCGGGCCACGGGGCGGTTGGTGGGGATCTCGATGATGTCCAGATTATAGATGGTGCCGAACTCCTCCTGCTCGGTCATGGCGGTGCCGGTCATACCGGAGAGCTTGCCGTAGAGGCGGAAGTAGTTCTGGAAGGTGATGGTGGCCAGGGTCTTGTTCTCGCTGTTGACGCTGACGTGCTCCTTGGCCTCGATGGCCTGGTGGAGGCCGGCGGAGTAGCGGCGGCCGAACATGAGACGGCCGGTGAACTCATCCACGATGATGACCTCACCGTCCTTCACCACGTAGTCGATGTCCCGCTTCATGACGCCGTGGGCACGGATGGCCTGGTTGATGTGGTGAGAGATGGTGGAGTTCTCAGGATCGGAAAGGTTGTCCAGGTGGAAGAACGCCTCCGCTTTGGCGATGCCCCGGGCGGTGAGGGTGGCCGTCTTGGCCTTCTCATCTACGATGTAGTCGGCTTCCTCGGTCTCGGACTCCTCCTCCTTGGCGTCCACCTCGGCCACCACCCGCTTGCGCATCCGGGAGACCAGCATCTCCGCCATGTCGTAAAGCTGGGTGGATTTCTCCCCCTGGCCGGAGATGATAAGGGGGGTGCGGGCCTCGTCGATGAGGATGGAGTCCACCTCGTCCACAATGGCAAAGGCGTGGCCCCGCTGGACCAGCTCGCTGGAGTAGATGCACATATTGTCCCGGAGATAGTCGAAGCCCATCTCATTGTTGGTGCCGTAGGTGATGTCCGCGGCGTAGGCCTCCTGACGCTCCTTGGTGGTGAGGCCGTGGATGATGAGGCCCACCTTCAGCCCTAAGAAGCGGTGGACCTTGCCCATCCACTCGCTGTCGCGCTTGGCGAGGTAGTCGTTGACAGTGACGATGTGGACTCCCTTGCTGGTGAGGGCGTTAAGGTAGGCGGGGAGGGTGGCCACCAGGGTCTTGCCCTCGCCGGTCTTCATCTCGGCGATGCGGCCCTGGTGCAGGACCACGCCGCCCACCAGCTGCACCCGGTAGGGCCGCAGGCCCAGGACCCGGTCCGCGGCCTCCCGCACGGTGGCGAAGGCCTCCGGCAGGAGGTCATCCAGGCTCTCGCCCTGGGCGTAGCGGGACTTGAACTCCTCAGTCTTGGCCCGGAGTTGGGTATCCGTCAACGCCCGGTATTCCTCCTCCAGCGCCTCCACCTTGTCCACGATGGGGTAGATGGCCTTCAGCTCCCGGTCGCTGTAGGAACCGAAGAGCTTCGTCATAAGACCCATATTCGATCATCCTTTCTGCATGCCCCCGGAAGGGGCGGATACCACCGATGGCGGGG
>CAMBID010000068.1 GCA_945867445.1 uncultured Clostridia bacterium
AAAGCTTTGAAAGCTTTTTATCAAGAACTAGTATCATACTACTCTCCCATTAAAAGAATGGCAGATCCCGCCGTCCGGCTTGCCGGATGGCGGGATCTTTTCGTGATCGCGTTATCGCAGAAAGATGCGCTTGCCGCCCCGGTACTCCTCCACCGTGCCGATGCGCTGGGCGGCGGGAACGGCGGCCTTCAGCTCCGCGAAGAGGGCGTCGGCATCCTCCGGATGGACGGCCATGAGGAGGCCGCCGGAGGTCTGTGGATCGTAGAGCATGTCCTGCCTGGCAAGCTCGGTGTCGCCAGGGTCCACGCTCTCCTGGGCGAAGGCGCGGTTGCGGTACATGCCCTCCGGCAGGATACCCATGGCGGCAAGCTCCAGGGCCTCCGGGATCAGGGAAATGCCGCCAACGTCGATACGGAGCTCGGTATCGCTGCCCTGGGCCAGCTCCAGTCCGTGACCCAGGAGGCCGAAGCCCGTCACGTCCGTGCAGGCGTGGACCCGGTACTTCACCATCACGTCCCGGGCTGTCCGATTCAGGGTGGTCATCAGGCGGTAAGCCTCCCCCATGGTCTCCGGCGAGACCAGCTCCGCCTTCGCGGCGGTGGTGAGGATGCCGATCCCCAGGGGCTTCGTCAGAAACAGCACGTCCCCGGGCCGCGCGCCGGAGTTGGTCAGGACTTTTTTCGGGTGGACGAAGCCGGTGACGGCCAGGCCGTATTTCGGCTCCTCGTCCAGAATGCTGTGGCCGCCGGTGATGAGGGCCCCGGCCTCGTAGACCTTGTCGTACCCGCCCCGGAGGAGCTCGTGGACCACGTCTTTCGGCATATCCGCCGGGACGGCCATGATGTTGAGACAGAGCTTGGGCTCGCCGCCCATGGCGTAGACGTCGCTGAGGGCGTTGGTGGCGGCGATCTGCCCGAAGAGATAGGGATCGTCGGCGATGGGCGGGAAGAAGTCCACCGTCTGGACCAGGGCCAGGTCATCGGAGACCTGGTAGACACTGGCGTCATCGCTTTTGTCAAAGCCCACCAGGAGCTTGGGGTCCTGGTGGACCCGGATGCCGTCCAGCAGCTGGGAGAGCACCCCGGCTCCCACCTTGGCTCCGCAGCCGGCGCATTTGGCGAGCTTTGTGAGCTTCACTTGGTTTTCCGACATAAGAATTCTCCTTTCCTTCCCCGCCCAGGCGGGGACTTCCTGATACTCTTTCTTGATAAAAATCTTTGATTTTTATCAAGAAAGCGCCGCTGTCAGCGTCGCCCTTTTGCGGCAGTCTGCCGCAAAAGCCGTCTCATAAGTTCTTGACGCGCCTGCGGCGCTATAAAAAGCTTTGAAAGCTTTTTATCAAGAACTAGTATGACAACCGCGGATGGCGTTGTTCCCCGTTCCAGTGAGGACAGGGATCTGCTCCGGCCGGTCAGCCGTGTTCCCTCAGCGCCCCTGTCAGGGCCAGGACCGCCTCCAGGACGCCGCCGCCCACGGCCAGGGCCTTGTCGCTGGCGGTAAAGCAGTGGGAGCGCTGGCAGCGGGGGTCGATGTCCCCGGACTTCATGCCGGGGAAAACCTCCGTCCCCTCCGGCAGAATGCCCCGGAGGGTACCGGTGAGGGTTGCGGTCATGGGCACGCCGGCGACAGTCGCCAGGGTCTCCCCCTCGGTGACGGCGTCGCCGATGTCCCGGAGGGGGTGGAAGCTCCCGGCCGCCGGGGCCCGGAGCACCCGCTCCCCGGCAAAGCCCCCGATGAGGCCGGGGATGCCGGTATTAGGAATGGCTGCGCCTTCCCGGATGGCCCGGCCCAGGGTGTGGCCCCGCATGGTCTCCACCACGGCGTGGCAGTCCACCCCGGCGGTGAAGCCGGGTCCCACGCCAATGACCACCGGGGCGTCGGTGATTTTCGTTCCCAGGTTTCTCTTCGCCAGGATGGCGTCCACCAGGGCGTCCGGGTGCAGGGCCGGGATGCTGGCTCCCTCCGGGTCAATGAGCACCGGGAGGATGCCCTGCCGCAGCAGCTCCGGCACGGTTTCGATGGCGGCGAGTCTTGCCGTAACGTCCTCCACCGTCTGTTCGCCATGGACGATGGCCTCGGAGAAGGCCACGGTCCGCCGGATGGCGGTGGGCTTTGCCACGTCCAGCAGCACCACGTCCAGCCCGGCCCGCCAGAGCCGCAGGGCGATGCCGCTGGCCAGGTCTCCGGCTCCCCGGATCACGACACGCATACGATCTCCCCTCTCCGCAAACTCCCGGCAAAGACCGGGAGGGGCAGGTTTTCCGCCAGACGCCGGGCGGTCTCCATCGCTTCCGGCGTCTCTGATTGGTTTACGATAATCTCGTCTCCCAGGCTCTCCGCCAGGATAACCCGGGCGGCGATCTCCGGTGTGAGGGGTTCGTCCGCGCCGCAGCCGGCGAGCTGGGCGTAAAGCCCGGGCCGGTGGGCGGCCGCCCGGATAGGCTTCCCGAAGCCGGAAGCCCCCACCATCAGGATGGTCCGCCCGCTCTCCGGCGGGATCACGGGTTCGTGGGGGGCGTGGGCCTTCATGGGGAGGCCCGCCGAACCGTCGGCCTCCACCAGGACGAAGGCAGCCAGGGCCGCGAGGGTACCCACAGGGACCCGGGAGGCCGTCAGCTTGCCCCCGGCTCCCCAGGGAGACGCGGCGCAGACGAGGGGTCGTCGGGAAAGGGCCTCCGCCAGCTCCCGTTCTCCGCCGGAGACGGTTTCAATCCCCGGAAAGGGGAGGAATTTCGTGGTGGTGGCCAGGATCACCGGCGTCCCGGCCCGGGAGAGCTCCTCCCCCAGGACCCGCAGCAGCGTGGTCTTTCCTCCGCCGCCGATCACTGCCGTGACGCCGGGCCGGATCCCTAGACTCTCCGCCAGCATGGCTCTTCCTCCTCCCGTTGTTCTTCTGATGGAATCAGTGTAGCACAGCGAACGGGAATGCGCAATCCTCAGGGCGCAAAAAAGGTCGACCTTTCCGTGGTTTTCGTTGACTTTCCTCCCTGTGTCATGGTATACTATCTTATCATTATTCTCACTTGAGTATCACGGGAGGCGGGGAACATGCGGGACAGCTTCGGCAGGACCATCGACTACCTGCGCCTCTCCGTCACGGAGCGCTGTGATCTCCGCTGCCGCTACTGCATGGAGGAAGGCGGCGTCCCCAAGCGCTCCCACGAAGAGATGCTTCGCATCGAGGAGCTGGCGGAGATCAGCGAGGCCGCCGTTTCGCTGGGCGTCCGGAAGATCCGCCTCACCGGGGGGGAACCCCTGGTCCGCCGGGGGCTTCTGACCCTCTGCGAGCGCCTTTCCGCCCTGCCGGGGCTGGAGGAGCTCTGCTTGACCACCAACGGTTCCCGGCTCCGGGATTTCGCCGCACCCCTGCGCGCCGCCGGGGTCTCCCGGCTGAACATCAGTCTCGATACCCTGCAGGAGGAGAAGTTCGCCTTCCTCACCCGCCGGGGACGGCTGGCGGACACCCTGGCGGGCATCGCCGCGGCGGAGGAGGCGGGCTTTGACCGGCTCAAGATCAACTGCGTCCTGCTGGGTGGCATCAACGACGATGAGATCGGGGACTTCCTGCGTTTGACTTACGACCATCCCTGGGAGGTCCGTTTCATCGAGCTCATGCCCATGGGCCCCTGCGCCCATTGGGGGAAAGAGCGCTTCCTGCCGGTGCGCACGGTTTTAGAGCGCTTCCCGGACCTGCAGCCTCTGCCAGAGGACGAGGGCGTTGCCCGGCGGCATCAGCTGCCGGGAGCCGTGGGCAGCATAGGGCTCATCTCGCCTATGAGCTGTGACTTCTGCCCCCGGTGCCGGAGGCTTCGGGTGACAGCGGACGGGCATCTGCTCCCCTGCCTCCACGCCAAGACGGAGCGGAACCTGCGGGGCCTCCACGGGGAGGAACTGCGGGCGGCCCTCCTGGCGGGGGCCATGGCCAAGCCTCTGGGGCACCACCTGTGTGCCGGGGGCAGTGAAACGATGCGTGACATGAACGAGATCGGAGGGTGAATATGCCGGAATTCAGCCATTTCAACGACCAGGGCCGGGCCCGGATGGTGGACGTGACGGGGAAAGCCGCCACCTTCCGCCGGGCCGCCGCCGCCGGAGAGGTCCACGTTTCCCCGGAAACCCTGGCCGCCATCCGGGAGGGGAAGCTCAAAAAGGGCGACGTCCTGGCGGTGGCGCAGGTGGCGGGCATTCAGGCTGCCAAGCACTGCTGGGAGCTCATCCCCATGTGCCATCCCGTACCCCTCACCGGGGTGGACATCCGCTTTGCCCTGGCGGAGGACCCCTGCCGGGTGGAGATCCTGGCGGAGGTCTCCTGCACCGGACAGACCGGGGTGGAGATGGAGGCTCTCACGGCCGTCAGCGCGGCGGCACTGACCATTTACGATATGTGCAAGGCACTGCAGAAGGACATGCGCATCGAGCACGTCCGCCTGCTGGCAAAATCCGGCGGCCGCAGCGGCGATTTCCGGGCAGAGGAGGGATACGAATGGCAGTCGTGACATCCGTCAATCTCAGTGAGCGAAAGGGCACGGTCAAGCACCCCGTGCCGGAGATCCAGCTGCGCTGCCATCACGGCATCGTGGGGGACGCCCACGCCGGAGACTGGCACCGGCAGGTGTCCTTACTGGCGGAGGAGAGCGTGGACAGTATGCGCGCCGCCGCTCCTATGGCATTGGACGCCGGGGCCTTTGCGGAGAACATCAATACCCAGGGGATCGAGCTGAAGGCCCTGCCGGTGGGGACCTTGCTGAAGGTCGGCCCCGCTATCCTGCGGGTGACCCAGATCGGCAAGGAGTGCCACAATGACTGCGCCATCAAGCGCGCCGTGGGCCGCTGCGTCATGCCCACGGAGGGCATCTTCGCCACCGTGGAGCGGGAGGGCGCTGTCCGCCCCGGCGATACCATCGAAGTTTGGGAGGGGACGCTATGAAGCGTATCCGCACCGAGGACGCCGTGGGCCACGTCCTCTGCCACGATATGACCCAGATCCTCCCGGGGCAGTTCAAGGGTCCCCGCTTCCGCAAGGGCCACGTGGTCCGGCCGGAGGACATCCCGGTGCTCCTCTCCATGGGGAAGGAGCAGCTCTACATCTGGGAGATGACCCCCGGCATGCTCCACGAAAATGACGCGGCGGAGCGGCTCTGCGCCCTGGCCATCAATGAAAACATGGAGCGCAGCGAGGTGAAGGAGGGCAAGATCGAGCTCACCGCCGCCATCGACGGGCTCTTCCTGGTGGATTCCCAGCGGCTCCTGGCGGTGAACAGCCAGGAGGAGGTCATGATCGCCACCCGCCACGGCAATACCCCCGTCCGCAAGGG
>CAMBID010000069.1 GCA_945867445.1 uncultured Clostridia bacterium
GGCCAGAATGAGCTGACGCAGGGGGCAGCCGCCCAGCAGGACGGAGCCCCAGCCCGACACTGCCATGCCCAGGAAAGACCAGAGGTACTGGCTGTGGGCCACCGGCTGGGACAGGGCGGAGAGGTTATACTTGTGCAGGATCAGGTTGCCGATGGTAACGGTGATCCAGATGGCCAGGAAGCCGGAGAGCAGGGTGAAGTCCTTCAGCAGGATGACGTCCCGCAGGCCGCCGGCCATGCAGAGACGGCTTCGCTGGCAGAGGGCGCCCACCACGAGGCCTGCCGCCAGGGACAGGCCCCAGAAGGCGTGCATGGAGCCGGGGCCCGCCTCAGAGAAGCGCAGCAGTGCCGGGCCCGCCAGCAGCAGGACGAGAAGGGCAACCATGATGCCCGGGAGCACTAACCCCTCGCCCGCGGGCAGCGCCCGGGCCCGGCCCAGGGAGAAGCCCTTCTTCAGGAACACAACGCCCACTAGGATGCCGCCCAGGAAGCCCAGAAGGCCCGCAACCGCCGTCAGGTCGCCGCCGCCCAGCCGCAGCACCATCCGCAGGGGGCAGCCCAGGAAGACCAGCGCGCCGATCATTACCACCAGGCCCAGCAAGAAGCGCACGGCGGGGGAGGACCCGGCCCGGGCGCGGAATTCCTTCGCCGCGAGAGCCGCGCAGAGGGAGCCCAGCACGAGGCCGATGATCTCGGGCCGGACGTACTGTACCTTTCCGGCGCTGTGGAGACCGATGGCGCCTGCGATATCCCGCAGGAAGCAGGCGATGCAGAAGCCCATGTTGCCGGGGTTTCCGTGGGCCGTCAGCACCAGGGCCGCGATGCCGATGACCACGCCGGTGAGCAGGATCATGCCGTGCTCCCGGAACCAGTTGGTTTTTTCCATGTGTTCTCCTCCTAAAATCTCGGCTTTCGGTATTCTTTCAATAGAATATCGATTGGCAAAAAAGAGGGACCTCAGAGCTCCATGGCGTAGACGCCGTCAAAGCCCAGCGAGCGCTGGCGCAGGGCTTCCTCCGCCGCGCCGCCCGCCTCCGCCGGAGCGGACCAGGCAAGACCGCAGTCCGAGGTCAGCCGCCGGGGCACGGTGATGAGCTTTCCCGGCAACGCCAGCTCCCGGAAGAGCCGCTCCGCAGCCATGGCCTCCGCTGTGGTGTGGAAGGTGATGACCGTCCGCGCTTCCGGTTTCTGCATGGGTTCCTCTCCTTCTGCCGTTGTTCTATGGAAAGAATAGCATGTCCGGGATGGAAAAGCAAGAAAAAGGTCGACCTTTCCGTGACCCGATTTGAGGATCACGGTTTCGGAGAAATTCCGCCCGGAGTTGTCCACTGATGGCGGACAGCTGCGATATCCCTCGGGCCCCGGGGGATGCTTTTCCGCCTTTCCCGGCGGGGCGGTACCCTCCGGCCTTCCGGCCGGGCAGCAGACCTGGCGCCTTTTCCGGCAAGTTCAGGCGGGAAGGACGCGCAGTGTAGGCAGGAAGCCGGCGGGAAGAACGCGCAGGGACTTGCGTGAGGACGGGAAGCCGTGGTATACTATTTCATTAGAATTTTGCCGCGCCGGGGACCTCCGGCGCGAGGAACAGCGCCCGGCGGGGCGGGGAAGGGGCCTGATATGGTACGGAAGGAACTGATGGAGGGGGTCAACCTCACCTACCTCCCGGCAAGGAAATTCAAGACGGGACTGCTCAGCGCCCATTTCCTGACGCCCCTGGAGGAGGGCAGCGCCGGGATGCGGGCCCTTTTGCCGGCGGTGCTGCGCCGGGGCACCGTGGGGTCCCCGGACATGGGGGCCATCAGCGCAAGGCTGGACCGCCTCTACGGCGCGGAGCTGGACTATACTGTTCGGAAGAAGGGCGAGTGCCAGTGCATCGGTTTTGTGGGGAGCTTTATCGACGACGCCTACGCCCTGGGCGGGGAGAAACTTCTGGAACCCGTGGCGGAGTTGATGGGGGAGATGATCCTGGAGCCCGTTACCCGCGGCGGCCGGTTCCTGCCGGACTATGTGGAGAGCGAGCGGGACAACCTGGCGGACGCCATCCGCTCCATCCGCAACGACAAGCGGGACTGGGCAGAGCTGCGCCTTCTGCGGGAGCTCTGCGCCGGGGAGGCCTACGGCGTCAGCCGCCTGGGGGACGAGCGCAGCGTGGAGCGGATCTCGGGCCAGAAGCTCTACGCGGAGTACGCGCGGCTCATCGCCTCCGCGCCCATGGAAATCTTTTACTGCGGCAGCGCGGAGCGGACAAGGGTGGAGGACGCCCTGCTGAACGCCCTCTCCGCCCTGCCCCGGCGGGGCGTTGCCCCCATCCCGGAGACGGAGCGCCACAGCCTCCGGGGAGAAGCGAAAGTGGTCCGGGAGGGTATGGATGTGACCCAGGGAAAGCTGGGTATGGGCTTTGCCTGTACTTCGGAGGACGAGAGCGCCCTGCTGCTGGGGAATCTGCTCTTCGGAGGATCCAGCAACTCCAAGCTCTTCCTGAACGTGCGGGAGAAGCTGTCTCTCTGCTACTACGCCTCCTCCCTCTATCACCGGCGGAAGGGGCTCATCACCGTGTCCTCCGGGGTGGAGTTTGCGGACTTCCCCCGGGCCTATGAGGAGATATTGGCGCAGCTCACGGCTCTCAGCCGCGGAGAGGTGGAGCCCTGGGAGCTGGAGGCGGCGCGGGGCGTCCTTCGCAGCGCCTACGCCGCCATGGAGGATTCCCAGGGGCGGCTGGAGAACTTCTACCTGGGACAGGCCATCGAGGGGCGAAGCGACTCCCCGGAGGACCTTGCCCGGGAGATGGAGGAGACCCCGGCGGAGCGGATCTTCCGGGCTATGAGCTCGGTGAAGCTGGATACCGTCTACTATCTGGAGCGGAAGGAGGAAAAGACATGAGGGAGAGCTTTTATGAGCGGATCGGGGAGTCCTGCCCGCGGGAGAAGTTGGCGAATGGGCTCTCTGTCTGCGTCGTCCCCAAGCCGGGCTACCGGCGCAAGTACGCCTTCTTCGCCGCCCGCTACGGCGGAATGGATGTCCGCTTCCGTCTGGACGGGCAGTGGCGGGACACCCCGGCGGGCATTGCCCACTACCTGGAGCACAAGATGTTTGACACCAAGGACGGCAGCGCCATGCAGGACCTGGCGAAAAACGGAGCCGAGCCCAACGCCTTCACCGCCAGCGCCATGACGGGCTACTACTTTGACTGCACGGAGCATTTTGAGGAGAACCTGAAGATCCTGCTGCGCTTCGTCTCCACCCCCTACTTCACCCAGGAGAGCGTGGAGAAGGAGCGGGGCATCATCGGCCAGGAGATCCGAATGGTGGAGGACAACCCGGACTGGCAGATCTACCAGCAGCTGCTGCAGGCGCTGTACGCAAGGCACAGCTGCCGCATCCCCATCGCCGGGACGGTGGAGAGCATCGCGGACATCACGCCGCAGACCCTTTACGACTGCCACAAGGCGTTTTACACTCCCGGCAACATGGTGCTCACTGTGGTGGGGGACGTACGGCCGGAGCGGGTCTTTGAGGCGGCGGAGCGCATCCTGCCCCGGGAGAGCGGCCCGGAGATCGAGAGAGACTACGGCCGGGAGCCGGAGGCGGTCTGCCGGCGGGAGAGCGTGCGCCGGATGGAGGTCTCGGCGCCCCAATTCCTGCTGGGCTTCAAATGTCCGGCGCCGGAGCTGGGCGAGAGTGGGTACCGGACGGAGCTTCTGGGGGACCTTGCCTGGGATATCCTGCTGGGGGAGTCCAGCCCCCTCTACCAGCGGCTCTATGAGGACGGGACCATCAACGGCAGCTTCGGCGGGGCCTTCGACACCCTGCCGGGGGCGGCCTGCCTCTACGCCGGCGGCGACTGCAAGGAACCCGGGAAGGTGGCGGAGGCCATTTTGCGGGAGACGGAGCGGCTGGACCGGGAGGGCATTGATCCCGACTACTGGCAGCGAATGCGGCGGGCGGCCTTCGGAAGCACCCTGCGGGGGCTCAACTCCTTTGAGAACATCGCCGTGGGGCTGGCGGAGGGCTATTTCCAGGGCTATGATGCGTTCCACTTCCCCCGGATCTATGAGAGCATTCGTCAGGAGGATATCCTGACATTCCTTCGGGAAAACGTGAGGGAGGAGCGTATGGCCCTCTCCCGGATCCTCCCGGGGGAGCAGCAAGGGAAGGAAGGAAATAACGCATGACCATCACGAATACTGACATCCTGGCAAACTCCCCTATCAGCTTCCCCGGCCTTTTCGGGGACTGGGAGTTCACCGCCGACTCCGTAGCGCTGCACATCGGTCACGGCATCTACTGGTATGGCATCATTCTGGGGCTGGGCGTGTTCTTCGGCATGCTGCTGTGCCTGAAGCAGGCCGGGCACTACGGCATCCGGGAGGACAACCTGTTGGATCTCGTGCTGATGGGCGTGCCCATCGGCATCCTGGGGGCCCGGACCTATTACGTGCTCTTCTACCTGGACCGGTTCCGGAACGCCGACGGAAGCCTCAACTGGGGCCCGGACGGCGGCATCATCGCCATCTGGGACGGGGGGCTTGCCATCTACGGCACCGTCATCGCGGTCTTCCTTATGGCGTTCCTCTACTGCAAAAGGAAGCACATCAGGCTGGGGGCCATGACGGACCTCTGCGTCATGGGCCTTATGCTGGGGCAGGCCATCGGCCGCTGGGGCAACTTCATGAACCGGGAGGCCTTCGGCGCGGAAACCACCCTGCCCTGGCGGATGCGGCTCACCACGGTCTATGGGACGTATGTGGAGGTGCATCCCACCTTTCTCTATGAGAGCCTGTGGAACCTGCTGGGGCTGTGCCTGGTGCTTTTCGTCATTTCCAGGGCCCGGCGCTTCGACGGGGAGAACACCGTGTTTTACTTCCTCTGGTACGGCATGGGCCGCTTCTGGATCGAGGGGCTGCGGACGGACAGCCTGTACCTTTTCAACTGGACCTTTATGGGCGAGCCCGTCCGGGTGTCTCAGGCGCTGAGCCTGGTGATGATGATTCTGATCTTCATCTGCATCGGCTTCATGAACCGCTTTACGGATTCCGAGGAGGAAGGAGTGGTGACGCCGTGAAAAAATTCTGCCGTGTGTTCACCGTGCTGGTGTTCATCTTCCTCTATATCCCCATGATCGTCCTGGCGGTGGCTTCCTTCAACACGGGCACCGACATCGCCGTGTTCAAGGGCTTCACCCTGTCGCGCTACGCGGAGCTTTTCCGGGACAGAAGCC
>CAMBID010000070.1 GCA_945867445.1 uncultured Clostridia bacterium
GACAGCGGCGCCTTCTTGATAAAAATCAAAGATTTTTATCAAGAAAGAGTATTAGCCTTCCATCCCCCGCAAAGACTTATAGTAGTCCAGCGTCCGGAAGCCCCGCTCCAGCTGGGCCAGGGTAAAGGCCTCCGCCGCGGCGCTGAGCCGCCGCAAAGACTCCTCCCCCAGGGTGAAGCCGTAGAGCCGCTTGGGATCTCCATAGAGCACATGCCGGGCCGCCGCGAGAGCGTCGCCGTCCAATGGCATCCCGGCTCCGCCGGAGCCGCAGCGGCGGCAGCGGAGGACGCCGCTGCCAATGTCCAGCACCGGCTCCTCGGGCTCCTCCCTCCTGCAGAAGGCACAGCCCTCCAAAAGCGGCTCATAGCCTGCAATGCTCATGGCCCGGAGCTCAAAGGCCGCGCGCAGCAGCTCCGGCGGACGGCGGAAGTTCTCCAGGGCGTAGAGCCCGTTGAGAAGGTGCCGCAGCAGCTCCCCGCTCTCCTCCCCCTCCGTGGTCAGAGCCTCGGTAAGCTCCGCAAAGTAGCAGCCCAGGGACAGCCGCAGAAAGTCCTTCCCCAGGCCGGAGAAGAGCTCCCTCGTCTCCGCCTCGTTGGCGTAGTACCAGTCTCCCCGATGGTAAAGGCTCCAGTCGGAGTAGGCCAAAAGCCCGGCGGCCGCCGCGTAACGGCAGCCCTTGCGCTTCACGCCCCGGGCGATGACGGATATCCTCCCGTGCTCCGCCGTCAGCAGGGTCAAAATCTGGTCAGCCTCCTTGGTATCCGTCCGGCGGAGCACCACGCCGGGGCAGAGGAGGTAGGGGGATGCGGTCATGGTTTCTCACCACCTAAGTACAGATAGGGGAAAGGGGAAGTCCTTGCCCCCAGGGCAGGTGCTTCCCCTCGCCGTCACCGCGCGGCTTGCCGCTCCGCGCGGTAGAGCAGATACGCCAGGGGCTCGCCGGTCTCCCGAAACAGCGCCCAGCAGGACGAGGTCTCCACGCTCACCGCCTCCCTCCGCCCATAGCTTATGGAGGAAAGCGTCGTTTATCGCCGGAAATTTCTTACTCGTCGTAGCCGAAGGTGCGGACGAGGCCGGCGTTCTCCCGCCAGTTCTCCTTCACCTTCACCCAGGTCTCGAGATAAATTTTCGTCCCCATGAATTTCTCCATGTCGTGGCGGGCCAGGGAGCTGATCCTCTTCAGCATGGCCCCCTGCTTGCCGATGATGATGCCCTTGTGGCTGGCCTTCTCGCAATAAATGGTGGCGTCCACGTCCACGACGCCGCTGTCCCGCTCGGAGAACCTGGTGATCTCCACGGCGGTGCCGTGGGGGATCTCCTTATCGAGGCAGAGGAGCATCTTCTCCCGCAGGATCTCGCCGATGACCTGCCGCTCCGGCTGGTCGCTGGTCTCCCCGTCCGGGAAGAGCTGGGGCCCGGGCGCCGCAAACTTCTGCAGCTCCGCCATCAGTTCCTCCAGGCCGTCGGCGCTGTGGGCGGAGATGGGCAGGATGGCCTCAAAGCCGTCCCAGGCCTCATGGTAAGCCGCGATCACCGGCAGCAGCTCCGCCGGCTCCACGGTGTCGATCTTGTTGATGCAGAGGAGGCAGGGGATCTTCTCCTCCCGGATGCGGCGGATCAGGGCCAGCTCCGGGGCGCCCACGTGGGCAATGGGCTCCACCAGCAGCAGGGCGGCGTCCACGTCGGAAAGGCTGGCGGTGACCACCTTCACCATGTAGTCCCCCAGGGCGGACTTGGGCTTGTGGAGGCCCGGGGTGTCCATCAGGACGAACTGGGTGTCTCCCCGGTTCACCACGCCGCAGATGCGGTTGCGGGTGGTCTGGGCCTTGTTGGAGACGATGGCCACCTTCTCGCCCACCAGGGCGTTGGTGAGGCTGGATTTCCCCACGTTGGGCCGCCCGCAGACGGTGACCATGGCGGTTTTCGTAATGTCAGACATAGGTGATCCTCAACTTTCTTTGAGCGTTTTCCCCGGTCTCCCGGGGTTTTTTCCTATTTTACCATTCTCCCCGCCGTTCGGGAAGGTTTTTTCGTTCTCCCTCTTCCAGAAGTCAGGCTCGATCTTCAGATCATACCCCGCCGGACTGCTGAAGTTGATGGGGCAGAAGCGCCAGCGCTCCCATTGCCGACAGGCGTCCCTCCCGATGAGGCAGCCCTCCCGGCTGCCGGGGCACTCCCCGCGGCAGGCCCTGCGCAGCGCCTGATAGAGGTCTCTGGCCGCCGAATTCTCCCACCAGATGGTGCTGACCTCGGTGGGAAACAGCGCCATATCCTGATAAACCCCACCGATGTCCACCACGATAGAGGCCGGATTCTCCATCTGATCCAGAAAGAAGGCGCCCTTCACGCCGTGGACCCACCGTTTCCGGGGCGGCCGCTCCGCAGGGCAGACCAGCCACCGGAAGTTGATGTGGCTTCCCCGCCGGTTGACGCCAAATCCCGCCTACTCCGTGATATCCCGCACGCCCCGCAGGACCGTCCCCCGGCCGCAGGGGTAGTAGCAAACCTCCCGTTCCCCCTGAAACGCCGAAAAAATGCGCTTTAGATCTTCCGGGGCGGCAAAGGCGCGAAAGCTTCTGGCCATCATTCTCTCACGCCCACAATTCCGTCAAGAACCCGTGCATTCGCTTCGTCACCGGTCCATTCTCCCGCATGGTAATGAACTCAGTTCTCCGGGCGGGGCGCCTTTGCAGCCGCCAGGCTCCGCTTCAGGTACTGTCCCGTGTAGCTTTCCGCGCAGGCGGCTACCTCTTCCGGCGTGCCGGTGCAGACAATGGTACCGCCGCCGTCGCCGCCCTCGGGGCCCAGGTCGATGATATAGTCCGCGCACTTGATGACGTCCAGATTGTGCTCGATGACGATGACGCTGTTCCCGGCGTCCACCAGCCGCTGCAAAACCTCCAGCAGCCGCTTCACATCGTCGGAGTGGAGGCCCGTGGTGGGCTCGTCCAGGATGTAGACCGTCTTCCCCGTGGCGATTTTGGAGAGCTCCGTAGCCAGCTTCACCCGCTGGGCCTCGCCGCCGGAGAGCTCCGTAGAGGACTGCCCCAGCTTCACATAGCCCAATCCCACGTCGCAGAGGGTCTGGATGCGGTTGGCGATCCTGGGGATGGGGCGGAAGAACTCCGCCGCCTGCTCCGCCGTCATGTCCAGCACCTCGGAGATGTTCTTGCCCTTGTAGCGGATCTCCAGCGTCTCCCGGTTGTAGCGGCTGCCGTGGCAGACCTCGCAGGGGACAAAGATATCCGGCAGGAAGTGCATCTCGATCTTGAGAAGGCCGTCGCCGGAGCAGGCCTCGCAGCGGCCGCCCCGGGTGTTGAAGCTGAAGCGGCCGGGCCCGTAGCCCCGGCTCTTGGCCTCCTGGGTCTGGGCGAAGAGGTTCCGGATGTCGTCAAAGACCCCGGTATAGGTGGCGGGATTGGACCGGGGCGTCCGGCCGATGGGGCTCTGGTCGATGTTCACCACCTTGTCCAGATACTCCATGCCGTCGATGCCGTCGCACTTGCCGGGCCGGGTCTTCATGCGGTTCAGCTCCGCCCCCAGTGTCTTGAAGAGGACCTCGTTGACGAGAGACGATTTCCCGCTGCCGGAGACTCCGGTGACCACGGTGAAGGTCCCCAGGGGGAAGGAGACGTCGATGCTCTTGAGGTTATTCTCCCGGGCGCCCCGGACGGTGAGGAGCTTCCCGTTCCCCTGCCGCCGCCGGGCGGGCAGCTCGATGCGCTTCCGGCCGCTGAGGTACTGGCCCGTGAGGGATTTTGGGTCGGCCATGACCTCCTCCGGGGTCCCGGCGGAGACTACCTCTCCCCCGTGGACGCCCGCCCCGGGACCGATGTCGATGAGGTAGTCGGCGGAGCGCATGGTGTCCTCGTCGTGCTCCACCACGATGAGGGTGTTGCCCAGATCCCGAAGCTTCCGGAGGGTGGCCAGCAGCTTATCGTTGTCCCGCTGGTGCAGGCCGATGGAGGGCTCGTCCAGGATATAGAGGACGCCCATGAGGGAGGAGCCGATCTGGGTGGCCAAACGGATGCGCTGGCTCTCGCCGCCGGAGAGGGTGGCGGCCGACCGGGCCAGGGTCAGGTAGCTGAGGCCCACAGACTGGAGGAAGCCCAGCCGCGCCCGGATCTCCTTCAGGATGCGGTCCGCGATGAGCATCTGCTGGTTCGTGAGGGTCAGCTCCTCCACGAACTTCAGCTCCTCCGTGACGCTCCGCTCCGTGAAGGTATAGATATCCTCCCCGCCCACGGTGACGGCCAGGGACTCCTTCCGGAGCCTCCGCCCATGGCAGTCCGGGCAGGGGCACTCGCTCATGCAGCCCTCCAGCTCCTTCTTGCTGGCGTCGGACTGGGTCTCGGTGTAGCGGCGCTCCAGGTTGTTGCAGATGCCCTCGAAGGCCTGGTAGAGGACGCCCTTCCCCCGGGGCTGATCGTAGTGCAGCTCCAGCTTCTCCCCCTTCGTGCCGTAGAGGATGATCTCCCGGGCCTCGGCGGAGAGCTCCTGCCAGGGGGTATCCAGGGAGAAACGGTACTTCCGGGACAGGGCCTCAAAGTACATCCGGGAGATGCCGTCCGAGCGGATGGAGTTCCACCCGGAAGCCTGGATGGCTCCGCCCAGAATGGACTTGGTCTTGTCCGGGACGATGCGGTCCGGGTCCACCCGCTTCTGGCTGCCGATACCCATGCAGGTGGGGCAGGCGCCGAAGGGGTTGTTGAAGGAGAACATCCGGGGGGTCAGCTCCTCCAGCGAGATGCCGCAGTCCTCGCAGGCATAGTTCTGGGAGAAGCTCAGGTCTTTCTCCTCCCGCAGGAGGTTCACTACCACGAGGCCGCCGGTGAGAGCCGAGGCGGTCTCTACGCTGTCGGTCAGTCGGGCGCGGATGTCCGGCCGGACGATCAGCCGGTCCACAATGATCTCAATGGAGTGCTTCCTGTTTTTTTCGAGGGGAATTTCCTCCTCCAGCTCATAGAGGTTCCCGTCCACCCGGACCCGGGAATAGCCAGAGCGGCGGGCGTCCTCAAAGACCTTGGCGTGCTCGCCCTTCTTGCCCCGGATGACAGGGGCCATCACCTGGATGCGGGTGCCCTCCGGCAGGGAGAGCACCTGGTCGATGATCTGGTCGATGGTCTGCTGGCGGATCTCCTTGCCGCACTTGGGGCAG
>CAMBID010000071.1 GCA_945867445.1 uncultured Clostridia bacterium
TCGAAAACGACAAAATCACGAAAATCGCAAAAGACATCGACGCCGCGGACGCCGCCGCCACGCTGGAGGAGTTCGCCGCCAAGCTCCGCTCCGGCCGGAGCCTGGAGCAGCGGCGGGACGACCTTCTCCACACCATGGCCTGCAAGGCCGCCATCAAGGGCGGCTGGGAGAGCGACCCGGCGGAGCTGCGGGCTCTGGTGGACCGGGTCCAGAGCGGGGAGGTCAAGTACTGCCCCCACGGCCGCCCGGTGGCGGCAAAGATCACCAGGTATGAGCTGGAAAAGCTCTTCAAGCGGGCGTAAGCCCGGAAGGGAGGAACCATGCCCCAGACCATCGTCTGTGTCGCCGGACCCACCGCCAGCGGGAAGACCCGCCTCGGCGTCCTGCTGGCGCAGCGCTATGACGGCGAGATCGTCAGCGCCGACTCCATGCAGATCTACCGGGGCATGGTCATCGGCACCGCCGCCCCTACGGCGGAGGAGCGGGAGGGCATCCCCCACCACATGATCGGCATCGCGGACCCCACGGAAGCCTGGAGCGCCGGGCGCTACGCCCGCGCCGCCATCCCCATCGTGGATGATATCCTCTCCCGGGGCAAGCTTCCCATCGTGGTGGGGGGCACCGGCCTGTGGATGGATTCCCTGGTCCGGGGCCGGACCTTCGCCCCCGGGCAGGCCGGGGGCGCCGTCCGGGAGGCCCTGGTCCGGGAGCTGAAAGCGGGCGGCATGGCCCCCCTCCTGGCGGAGCTTCGCCAAGTGGACCCGGTCAGCGCCGCAAAGCTCCACCCCTCCGACGAACAGCGCATCCTCCGGGCCCTGGAGGTCTTCCGGGAGACCGGCAGGCCCCTCTCTCAGCTTAACGCCCAGGAGGCCGCCCGCCCGCCCCGGTACGATGCCGTGACCATCGCCCTCCGCTGGGCCGACCGGGAGAAACAGCGCGCGCTCATCGACCGGCGGGTGGACGAGATGGTGGCTCAGGGCCTCCTCCGGGAGGTCCGCGCCCTCCTCACCTCCGTCCCCCGGGACGCCACGGCCCTCCAGGCCATCGGCTACAAGGAGTTTTCAGGCGTGCTGGACGGGAGCTGCACGGAAGAGGAGGCCATCGCCATGGTGAAGCTCCGCTCCCGGCAGTACGCCAAGCGCCAGCTCACCTGGCTGCGGCACGTGCCGGGCGTCCACTGGATCGAGTGGGAGGAAGAGCGGGATTTTGATCGTGCCCTCCGGATTTCGACGGAAATCCTCTCGGCCCATGGCTTAGGATAGGCGTGGGAGCCGGGACAGGCAGCGATTTCCACCGCACCGGCTCTACAAGAGAAAAAAGGAGCCGATACATCATGCCGAAAGCCAACCTGCAAGACCTCTTCCTCACCCGGGCCCGCCGGGACCGGACGCCTGTGACCCTCTTTTTGATGAACGGATTCCAGCTTCGCGGCGCCATCACGGGCTTTGACGCCTTCGTTGTGGTGCTGGACAGCGACGGCCGCCAGCAGGTCATCTACAAGCACGCCATCTCTACCATCGCCCCCATCCGCCCGGTGGATCTTACCGAGGCGGAGCCCTGACCCCGCGTCCGCAGGGCGGATCCTGTCCGCCCCCGCGAGGACGGGAGGACGGATTTCCGGAATTCGCCTGCGGGCGAATTCCGGAATGGCAAAGGCTTGTCCTTGCCGGGAGGCCCATCCGGCCGGCGCGGCAATCCGTCCCCCTGTCCCTTCCAAAGACAAGCCCTCCGGGCGGAAAGGAGCCTCCCATGAACGAATCTGAGCAGCAAAAAGCCCCGGAATCCCGGAAAAACCGTACCCTCACCCGTCTCGCCATGGGGACCTTCTGCCTTCTGGTGCTGGTCTACTTTGCCCTACAGGTAAAGGACGCCCTGCAGGACCCCTTCGCCACCGCCGCCGCGGCCTACACCCGTGTGGAGGAGACTGTCAGCGCCAACGGCTGGCTCATCCGGGAGGAACAGGTCCTCCCCAACGAGAGCTCCGGCCTCCTGCGGCTCACCCGGCAGGAGGGGGAGCGGGTCTCCCGGGGCGGCACCGTGGCGAAACTTTACGCGGACCAGGCGTCTCTGGACCGCCAGGCCGAGCTGGAGCGCCTGGATGAGCGCATCGAGCAGCTCCGCTACGCCGCGGAGGAGAGCCTCAGCGGCGTAGCCTCCCTCCGGCTGGACAGCCAGATTCAGGACAGCCTCCTCTCCCTGCGCCGCTCCGTGGAGAGCGGCGCCCTGGCCCAGACGGAGAGCGAGATCGCCCAGCTCCGCTCCCTGATCCTCAAGCGGGACTACAGCCGGGGCGGCGGCACGGACGCCGCCGCGGAGCTCCAGGCGCTGGAGGCCCAGCGCAAGGCATTGCAGGACCAGGGCGCGGGCTCCGTCCGGACCCTGACGGCCCCGGTGAGCGGCATCTACTCCGCCGTGGTGGACGGCTACGAAGGCGTCCTCACCCCGGATATGCTGGATACCCTCACCCTCTCCGCCCTCCGTTCCCTGGAGGCGGACAGCTCCGTTGCCTCCAACGTGGGCAAGCTCATCACCTCAGACCGCTGGTACTACGCCGCCGCCCTTCCGGACGATGACGCGGCGGACTTGGAGCCGGGCCAGAGTGTCATCCTGCGCTTCTCCAAGGGGACAGCGGACGACCTCCCGGCGGAGATTTGGTCCATTGGCCAGAGCGAAAACGGCCGGACCCTAGTCATCCTCTCCGGCCGGGAGTACCTCTCGGAGCTGACGCTGCTGCGCCACCAGAGCGCGGAGATCATCCTGAAGACCACCGAGGGCATCCGGGTTCCCCAGACTGCCCTCCGGGTGGATACCGTCACCACCACCGACGAAAACGGGGAGGAGGTCACCACCCGCATCACCGGAGTCTACTGCGTGGTGGGGCGCTTCGCCCGCTTCAAACCCGTCACCGTGGTCTATACCGGCGACGGCTTCTCCCTGGTGGAATCCGCCGCCGGGAAGGAGAGCCTGCGCCTCCGCCCCGGGGAGGAGATCATCCTCACCGCAAGAGAACTGTCCGACGGCGCCGTGGTCCGCTGACCGCCGCCTCATACTAGTTCTTGATCAAAAGCTTTCAAAGCTTTTTTCAAGAACTTATGAGACGGCTTTTGCGGCAGACTGCCGCAAAAGGGCGACGCTGACAGCGGCGCCTTCTTGATAAAAATCAAAGATTTTTATCAAGAAAGCGTATCAGAGAAAGGAGCGCTTCCATGTCCATTGCTGAGAATATTGCCGCCGTCCGGGCCCGCATTGCCGCCGCGGCGGAGAGCGCCGGGCGAAAGCCCGAAGACATCCTGCTGGTGGGCGCCAGCAAGATGAACGACGCCGCCGCCTGCCGGACTGCCATTGCCGGCGGACTCACCGCCCTAGGGGAGAACCGGGTCCAGGAGCTGCTGGAAAAGGACGCCCAGGGGGCCTACGAGGGCGCCTCCCTCCACTTCATCGGGAGATTGCAGCGCAACAAGGTGAAGTATCTTGTGGGCCGGGTGGATCTCATCGAGTCCATCGACTCCCTGGCCCTTTTGCAGGAGGTCCAGCGTCTGGCCGGGAAGCGGGGCGTCATCCAGGATATCCTGCTGGAGGTCAGCGCCGCCGGGGAGGAGAGCAAGGGCGGCCTCCCCATGGACGCTGTCGTCCCCGCCGCCGAGGCCGCTCTCGCCATGCCCAATCTCCGGGTCCGGGGCCTCATGACCATCCCGCCGGTCAGTGCCGATCCCCGGGAAAGCCTTCCGTATTTTGAAAAAGTCCGGGCGCTTTATGTTGACATCAACGAGAAAATGTTCCATAATGAACTAGAATATCTGTCCATGGGCATGAGCGGCGATTTTGAGGAAGCCATCCGTGCCGGGGCCACCGTGGTCCGCGTGGGCACTGCCATTTTCGGCGCGAGAAATTACGGGGCGGCCACCTGAAAAGGGTCCCCGCCCGATGGGAGGCTTTTCCAATATGAGTATCCTGGACGAACTGAAGAAGTGGACGCATCCTTACGAGGACGACGAGGACTATGACGACGACGAGCTGGACGAGGTCCCGCCCCGCCGGGAGCCCGGCTTTGAGCGGGTCAAGAGCGAGGACCGCCACAACAAGGTGGTGAACATCCATGCCACCACCCAGCTGAAGGTGGTGCTGGTGAAGCCGGAGCGGTTTGAGAACGCCGCCGAGATCGCCGACCACCTGAAGGACAAGCGCACCGTGGTCATCAACCTGGAGTCCACCAACAAGGACATCGCCCGCCGTCTCATCGACTTCCTGTCCGGCGTCGCCTACGCCGGAGAGGGCAAGATCAAGAAAATCGCCGCCAATACCTACATCATCACCCCCTACCATGTGGACATCGAGGGGGACCTCATCGACGAGCTGGAAAGCAGCGGCATGTATTTCTAAGGGAGGAAGATCGCAATGCTGACACCGCAGGAAGTCGCAAGCCGCGCGTTCCCCAAGGCTGTCATGGGCGGCTACAACATGGCCTCCGTGGATGAGTTTCTGGACGAGCTGTCGGACGATTACTCCGCCCTCTATAAGGAGAACGCCGTCCTCAAGTCCAAGCTGAAGGTTTTGGTGGAAAAGGTGGAGGATTACCGCGCCACGGAGGATTCCATGCGCGCCACCCTCCTCACCGCCCAGAAGATGGCGGACTCCATCGTGAAGGAAGCCGAGCAGAAGCGGGACGGCATGCTGGCGGAGGCCCGGGCCCAGGCCCAATCCCAGATGGGCGAGCTGGACCGCCAGCGCCGGGAGTCTGAAGCCCGTCTTGCCCAGGGCAAGCAGGAGCTGGCGGACTTCATCGCCACCGCCCGCAGCGCCTGTGAGAAGGAGCTGGAGTTCCTCTCCCGGCTGGACAGCCTGGCCGTTTCGCCGGAACAGCCCTCCACAGACGCCCAGACGGGCGCCGCCGCGGAGGAGATTCACGCGCACCTGGCCGGGCCCGAGCCGGAGCCCCAGCCGGAGCCCCAGCCGGAACCTGAGCCCCAGGCCGACGATTACCCCGAGGGCAACCCCTTTGAGGACGCGCCTTCCGACGAGCCTACCCGCCGCATTCCGCCCCTTGGCGAGCTGAAATTCGGAAAGAACTACTAGACGCTATCATAATGCGTACTGAGCAAAGCCGGAAACCTTGAAAGCCAAGGCTTTCAAGG
>CAMBID010000072.1 GCA_945867445.1 uncultured Clostridia bacterium
CGACATCAAGGGCGTGCAGATGAAGATCGAGTGGGGCAGCCAGATCCGCTCCTACGTCTTCATGCCCTACCAGCTGGTGAAGGACACCCGCACGGGCTATGAGACCGGCGGCATCAGCGCCGTGATGGACGGCGACCTGGACGGGTTCATCAACGCGTATCTCACCCAGCAGGCCACCGGGGAGCTGAAGAAGTAATTTCGTTCAAAACAGCGGAGCGGTTTTGGACGAGGGGAACCCCGCCTGAACGCCGAGGCGTTCAGAGGATGGCGGGTGCCGCGTTCGGGTGTGGACTTTGGCCAAGCGCCAAAGTCCACACTTCGCTCCGCGAGAAGTGCTTTTCCCGCCGTACATGCCGCCGGGAAAAAATCGGTTCTTTTCGCCGGTGACTTGATACTACTCTCCCATTAAAATAAGATATTTTAATGGGAACCGCCGCGCTTTGCGCGTCGGTGCGTTTCCTAAGAATCCAACGCGCCGTTGGCGCTATAAAAACAAGACAATTGTCTTGTTTTTCATGGATTCTAGTATGATATCCGCTACCCCGCCGGCGGGCGGCCAGAAAGGAAACTTGCCCCATGGATATGGAAAAGACCCCGCGCGGGGAAAACAAGATGGGCGTCCTGCCGGAGGGAAGGCTCCTGGCCGGCATGGCGGTGCCCATGATGATCTCCATGCTGTTCCAAGCCCTCTACAACGTGGTGGACAGCGTGTTCGTCGCCATGCTGAGCCAGGATGCCATGAACGCCGTGTCCCTGGCCTTCCCCCTGCAGACATTGATGATCGCGGCGGCGGGCGGCACCGGCGTGGGCATGAACGCCCTGGTCTCCCGGTCCCTGGGGGAAAAGCGGCAGGAGTTCGCCGACCGCGCGGCCAACGTCGGCATCTTCCTGAACCTTTGCAGCGCCGTGCTCTTCGCCGTCATCGGCATCACCCTGGGGCGGCCCTTCTTCCTGGCCCAGACCCAGAACCCCGTCATCGTGGACTACGGCACGGATTACATCGGCGTCTGTCTCGGGGCCTCTCTCGGCCTTTTCAGCCAGTTCTGCTTTGAGCGGCTGCTGCAGGCCACGGGCCGCACCAAGCTCTCCATGCTCTCCCAGATCGTGGGGGCGGCGGTGAACATCGTCATGGATCCCATCCTGATCTTCGGCCTTCTGGGCTTTCCCCGGCTGGAGGTGGCGGGCGCGGCCATCGCAACGGTGCTGGGACAGATCCTGGCGGCGGGCCTGGCATTTTACCTCAACCTCCGCCACAATCCGGAGCTCCATTTCCGCCGGCGCTTCCTCCGCTGGAACGGCGCCATCGCCCGGGAGATCTACCGCATCGGCGTGCCCTCCATCATCATGCAGTCCATCGGCTCCGTGATGACCTTCGGCATGAACAAAATTCTCATCGGCTTCACCGAGGCGGCCACGGCGGTCTTCGGGGCCTATTTCAAGCTCCAGAGCTTCATCTTTATGCCGGTCTTCGGCCTCAATAACGCCATGGTGCCGATTGTCAGCTATAACTACGGCGCGGCGCGGATGGATCGGGTGAAGCGGACCTTCCGGCTGACGGTGGTAACGGCCATCGCCATCATGAGCGTGGGCTGCCTGCTCTTTGAGACCATCCCTGCCCAGCTCCTGGGCTTCTTCTCCCCGTCGGAGGAGATGCTCTCCATCGGTCTTGCAGCCCTGCGGATCATCGGCGTCACCTTCCCTCTCGCGGGCTTCTGTATCATCGCGGGGTCCATGTTCCAGGCCATCGGCAACCCCATCCACAGTCTCGTGGTCTCCGTCTGCCGGCAGCTGGTGGTGCTGCTGCCCTCGGCATATTTGCTCTCCCTCAGCGGGCGGCTGGAGCTGGTCTGGCTCAGCTTCCCCATCGCGGAGCTGGTGAGCCTGACCCTCAGCGCCATCTTCCTGCGGCGCACCCTTCGGGCGGCGGACGCCCGGATGGGCGCGCACGGCTGACCGAAAAGAACCCCGCCCCCGTTCCCACATGGAAACGGGGGCGGGGCTTCGTTTCCCGCCGCGGCTTCCTCCGAAAACCTGACAAAAAGCTTTCGCTTTTGTTTATACTAATTCTTGATAAAAAGATTGAATCAGCAGCGCAGGGATATTGGTGCAAGACAAGGCAGCGGAGCGCCGCCATACTTTGTGTATGGCAAGTGACGATAACGCAGTATTGCGCCAATAGACCAAGCTGATATTAAAGATTTTTATCAAGAACTAGTATTATGGGAAGCGCGTCCGGTTTTATGAGACGGGCGCGCATCCTGCACGCCGCCAGTGCGCGAAGCGCACGGGATCTCAAAGGAATGGATCCCCTTTGAGATCCGTATCAGCCGCTGATATAGGTCCTTACCCGGTAGGTGGCGCCGATCTCCTCCTCGCAGATCCTGCGGCAGGCCTCGATCTCCTCCCTGGGGATGGTGTCCACCACGGTCATCATCACCTGGGGGACGTACTGCCGGACCTCCCTGGCAAAGGTCTTCATGGCCTCGTAGGCGTCGGGGTAAACGGGATGGCAGAGGGCGTTGTACTTCTCCGCCGTGTCGGTATTCAGGGAGATGGAAACCATGTCGAAGCGGCCGGCGAAGTCGGGGGCCACGTCCCGGCCGTGGATCAGGGAGGCGGTGCCGTTGGTGTCCATCCGGGTAAAGATCTTCTCGCCCTTCTCCTTCATCCGGTCGATGACCCAGCAGATATCCTCCAGCCGGTAGCTGGGCTCGCCGAAGCCACAGAAGACCAGCTGAGCGTATTTCGTCAGGTCATGGCTCTCGATGGAGGCCAGGATCTCCTCCTTGGTGGGTTCGCGCTCCAGCCAGAGGTTGTCGGTATAGATGCTGCCGGGCGCGTTGCGCCGCAGGCAGAACTCACAGGCGAAGTCACAGCGGTTGGTGGTGTTTACATACAGGTTGCCGCCGTACTCATAGGTGATGGTAAAGCCTTTCTGCATAGTGTCACGTCCTTTCAGACATGGGATTTTGTGGAAAATTATGTTGAAAAGTGGAAAACTATGGAATACGGTAGAAGCGCCTTCCGTTATAGAAGGTGGCGTCCTCCGCCTCTGACAGGGAGACGCCATGGCTCTCTGCGATTTTTTCCGCCACGGCGCGGAGCCAGTCGCTCCGGTTGCGTTTGCCCCGGTAGGGCACCGGGGAGAGCCAGGGGGCGTCGGACTCGATGAGGATCCGGTCCAGAGGCACGGAGGCGATGACCTCCGGAGCCTTGCGGGCGTTCTTATAGGTGACGGGGCCGTCAAAGCCCAGATACCAGCCCCGCTGCCAGAGGAGCTTCGCCATCTCCACGCTGCCGGAGAAGCAGTGGAAGACGCCGTCCAGGTCCGGGAACTCCCGGATCATGGCGAGACTGTCCGCATGGGCCTCCCGGTCATGGACGATGACGGGGAGGCTCAGCTCCCGGGCAAGCTGAAGCTGGCGGCGGAAGACCGTCTGCTGCTCCTCTTTCCCGGGGTTGTCCTCCCAGTGGTAGTCCAGGCCGATCTCACCGATGGCCACCACCTTGGGGTGCCGGGCAAGCTGGCGGAGGGCGTCGTAGTCCGCCTCCGTGACGCCGCCGCACTCCTCCGGATGGATGCCCACGGCGGCGTAGACGAAGTCATATTCCTCCGCCAGTTCTACCGCCCGGCGGGAGGAGGAAAGGTCGCAGCCGGGGTTCAGGATGAGGCCCACGCCGTTTTCCTTCAGCTCCGCGAAGAGCCGGGCGCGGTCGGGATCGTAGATGGGGTCGTCATAATGAGCATGGGTGTCAAAGATCATGGCTCAGTCCTCCAGGTCCAGCAGGACGGGGCAGTGGTCGCTGCCCAGGACCTCGTCCAGGATGTCAGCGGTGCGGACCCTGGGCAGCAGGCGTTCGGAGATCAGGAAGTAGTCGATGCGCCACCCCACGTTCCGCTCCCGGGCCCGGGTGCGGAAGCTCCACCAGGAGTAGCGGTCCCGGGCATCCGGGTGCAGGCGGCGGAAGGAATCCGCGAAGCCGGCGGAGAGCAGCTCCTCCAGCTTGCCCCGCTCCTGGTCGGAGAAGCCGGGGTTATTGTGGTTGGCGTCGGGATTTTTCAGGTCAATGTCTTCCCGGGCCACGTTGAGATCGCCGCAGAGCACCACGGGTTTTACCTTGTCCAGCTGGCAGAGGTAGGCCCGGAGGTCGTCCTCCCAGAGCATCCGGTAGTCGATGCGCTTCAGCCCGTCCTGGGAGTTGGGGGTGTAGCAGCAGACGAGATAAAACCCATCAAACTCCGCCGTGATGACCCGGCCCTCATGGCGGTGGAGGTCGTCCCCGAAGTCATAGGTGACGGAGAGGGGCTGCCGGCGGGTGAAGACGGCGGTGCCGGAGTAGCCTTTCTTATCGGCGCTGTTCCAGTAGCGGGTGTAGCCCGGCAGCTCGAACTCCGCCTGCTCCGGGCGCATCTTGGTCTCCTGCAGGCAGATGACGTCGGCATCCACGATGCCGCAGAACGTAAGAAAGCCCTTGCCGAGACAGGCCCGCAGGCCGTTGACGTTCCAGGAAACCAGCTTCATAGGGAGTCCTCCTTTGGGCGGGCGAAGCCCGCGATTCTGATACTAGGATCCATGAAAAACAAGACAATCGCCTTGTTTTTCATGGGAGAGCAGTATGGCAGCATACCCGAGTATACCGCAGGCGGGAGAAAAAAGCAATCCTCCCCGTGGGGGGAGGAGCGGGGCGAATCGCATCCGCCCAAGGCGGGGCTTCGCAGCCGCTTCTGCCGGAGATGGGGGGACCTATGGGTCCGCCTTGTCTTCCGTAGGGGCCAATGCCCTCAGCGGCATTCCGCCAGGTTCCGGCGGTAGCCCCGGACGGTCTCGCACTCACCCAGGGACCAGACCTCCTGGAGGATGGCGATGAGGTGCTCATAGGCCTCCGCCTCGCTTTCCCGGTCGCCGGAGAGGCGGGAGAGCTGGGCGATGCTGTCCCAGGGGTCGGTGCAGCGGGGCCTGGGCTGGCGCTCCGCCGCCCGGCGGTAGTCGGCGATGGCGGCGGGGTAGTCGGCCTCCCGGGCATGGCAGTCCGCCCGACAGGCGTAGGTCAGCCAGTTTTCCGGGTCGGCTTCCACCATCTCATCCCAGTGGCGCCAAGCCTCCGCCCGGTCCCCCCG
>CAMBID010000073.1 GCA_945867445.1 uncultured Clostridia bacterium
GGGCGTCTGGCAGGCCGGTCCCACCGGGGAATACCGGGTCCGCAATGTCAAGATCTACAACAAGACCACCGGCACCTTCGAGCCCCTGGACGTCAAGAAAACCTACACCCTGGGCGGCATCAACTACACCCTGCGCAATCAGGGCGACGGCTTCAATATGTTCCAGGAGTCCGCCGGCATGGAGCTGGTGATGGAAGGCATCTCCATGGAGTATGAGGCGTTCGCCGCCTACCTGAAGGCCTTCAAGGATACCGACGGAAACGGCGTGGCCAACATCGCCTCCGCCGCCAGCCCCCTGGCCGCCCTCAAGAATTATCCCATCAACTATGAAAACGCCGCCGGTTCCGGCCGCACCGTGGTTTGGACCGCCGAAAACAAGCCCGCCGAGCCCGCGGCCCCGGCCGATCCCGGCAAGGCGGAGCCCGCTGAGACCGGCGACATGATGGTGATCTTCACCGCCATGACCGTGCTCTCCGGGATGGGCGCCGCCTATGTCGCCCGCAAGCGGGAGGACTGATTTCCGGAAAACCGGATAGTGTTCTGATATCGGAACGGACCAGAGGGCCGGAGCTCACGCCCCGGCCCTCTTTACTGCTATGCTTTTGCATAGCAAAAATGGGGTTTCCATGAGAAATCCGGTGGGGAACATGAGAGATCGGAAGGAAAGAGATTGAAAAAGCAGGAAAGCTCTGGTTGCCATGGGGGACGGCGGATGGTATACTAGTGGATAATTCAGTGCGTGAAAGGCGGCGGACAGCGGCCTTTCCCCGATGAAAGAGAGAGGAAAACAACATGGATAACCAAATGGAAAAGCGTTACGGTCTTGCGACCGCCATCTCCATGGTGGTGGGCATCGTCATCGGCTCCGGCGTCTTCTTCAAGGCGGTGACGGTGCTGAATAAGACCGGCGGCAGCATGGCCCAGAGCTTGCTGGTCATCGGCATCGTGGGACTCATCTGCATCGTCTGTTCCTGCGTGTTCGCCACCCTTGGCACGAAGTATGTGAAGTGCAACGGGGTGGTGGACTATGCTGAGGTGGCCTGCGGGCCCAAGTACGCCTACTACATGGGCTGGTTCATGACCACCATGTACTATCCCAATATCAGCGCCACCCTGGCCTTTATCTCCGCCCGGTATACCGCGATTCTGCTGGGGCTGGACCAGTTCGGCACCTTCACCGTGGGCTGCGGGGCCTTCTATCTGATGCTGGCGGTGGTCATCAACTCCCTGGCGCCCCGGCTATCGGGAAAGCTCCAGGTATCCATGACTGTCATCAAGCTCATCCCCCTGCTGGTGATGGGCATCGCGGGGACCGTTGTGGGCCTTGTCAACGGCAACGGAATCGCCATTTTCTCCGACACCTCCGGCGCGGCGGCGGCTGGCAGCGGCGGCGTCTTCGCGGGCATCTGCGCCTTTGCCTTCGCCTATGAGGGCTGGATCGTGGCCACCACCATCAACTCCGAGCTGAAGAATCCCAAGCGGGACCTGCCACGGGCCCTGGTGGGCGGGGCGCTCTTCTGCACCCTGATCTACATGCTCTATGTCTACTCCATGAGCGCCACCATGAGCGCCGCCGAGATCCTGGCGGCGGGGGACAACCTGCCGAGGGCCGCCTTCAGCAACCTCCTGGGCAGTCCCGCGGCGGGCACCCTCGTCATGGTCTTCATCATCATCTCCTGCCTGGGCACCACCAACGGCATTACCCTCGGCGGCATGCGGGGCATGTACTCCCTGGCGATCCGGGGCCAGGGGCCCCAGGCGGGGGCCGTGGCGGACGTGGACAGCCACACCGGCATGCCCCTAAAGAGCTGCATCCTGCAGCTGGCCTTCTGCGGCTTCTGGTACTTCCAGTGCAGCGTACTTTTCTTCAACGGGCCGCTGGTGACGGGCCTCACCGGCAACCCAACCTGGCTTCTGGGCTGGGAGGCCGACGAGATCGTCATTATCACCCAGTACGCCCTCTACATCCCCATCTTCCTCTACCTTATTTTCAAGGAGAAGAGCTTTAGCCCCTTCCAGCGCTTCGTGCTGCCGGTTCTCGGCGTCTGTGCGTGCCTTTTCATGTGCTACTGCTGCGTCCGGTCTTACGGCAGCATGGTCTGGTCCTATCTCGTGGTCTTCGTGCTGTTCATGGCTGTGGGCCGGATCTTCTACCGGAAGAAGTGATACTGATTTCAAAGGAAATCCTGTGTGCTCCGCGCACCGGCGGCGTGCAGGAGGCACACCGCGCCGTCTCATAAAAACCGGACGCGCTTCGCGATAGTATAAGCTTTGAAAGCTTTTGATCAGGTTTTCATACTCTTTCTTGATAAAAATCTTTGATTTTTATCAAGAAAGCGCCGCTGTCAGCGTCGCCCTTTTGCGGCAGTCTGCCGCAAAAGCCGTCTCATAAGTTCTTGACGCGCCTGCGGCGCTATAAAAAGCTTTTAAAGCTTTTTATCAAGAACTAGTATCATATGCCGCTGTTTTCCTGCCCCCTCCGCCGTTCCGGCGGAGGGGGCGTTCTGCGCGCTTTTGGGGCTTCCCTTCGAAGGAAAAATGAGGTATAATTAAAAATTACGGTGCATCGGCGCGGGAAGCGCCGGGACCGCCCCCGGCACGTCCGTCGGGAAATCTGATGGAAAGCAGGACGCCTGCCATGGTATTCAGCAGCCTTTCCTTCCTGTTCCTCTTCCTGCCGGCGCTGCTGGCAGTCTATTATCTGGTGCCCCAGCGTCATCGGGAGGTCCGCAACGCGGTGCTGCTGCTCTTCAGTCTGGGTTTCTACGGCTGCGGGGGCTGGCGGCTGCTGCCGCTGATCCTGGTATCCGTCTCCATGAACTACGTTTTCGGCCGGCTGGCGGCCCCGGGGCGGAAGCGTCGGAAGGCGGCCCTCATCGGGGCGGTGGCCTGCAACCTGGGACTCCTATTTGTCTTTAAGTACCTGGGCTTTGCCACGGTGAATCTCCATGCCCTGATCCCGGCGGTGCCGGAGCTCACCATCCTGCTGCCCATCGGCATCAGCTTCTACACCTTCCAGGCCATGAGCTATGTCATCGACGTTTACCGGGGGGACGCGGCGGCGGAGAAGAGCTTCCTCCATGTGGCGCTCTATGTGGTGCTCTTCCCGCAGCTGGTGGCGGGGCCCATCGTCCGCTACTCCACGGTGGCGGAGGAGATCAGCCGTCGGCGGGAGAGCATGGATGACGCGTCGGAGGGGCTGCAGCGCTTCCTCTTCGGCCTGGCCAAAAAGGTGCTTCTCGCCAACCAGATGGGCCTCATCGCGGACGCGGCCTTCTCCCAAACGGCGGGGCGGCTCTCCGCGGGCCTTGCCTGGCTGGGGGTTATCGGGTATACGCTGCAGATCTACTTCGATTTCTCCGGCTACTCCGACATGGCCATCGGCCTGGGGCGGGTTTTCGGGTTCCATTTCCTGGAGAACTTTCGCTACCCCTACATCGCCCGGAGCGTCACGGAGTTCTGGCGGCGCTGGCACATCTCCCTTTCCACCTGGTTCCGGGATTACCTCTACATCCCCCTGGGCGGGAACCGGGTCTCCCGGGGAAAGCAGATCCGGAACCTGCTCATCGTCTGGGCCCTCACGGGCTTCTGGCACGGGGCGGCGTGGAACTTCCTTTTCTGGGGCCTCTACTATGCCCTGCTCCTCCTGGGGGAGCGGTACTGCTGGGGCCGGGGCTGGGAGCGAATGCCCCGGGCGCTGCGGCATGGGGGGACCCTGCTTCTCGTGATGCTGGGCTGGCTCCTCTTCCGGGCCTCCGGCACGGAGCAGATTATGCTCTTCCTCCGGGCCATGGCGGGCGCGGGGGAGGGCGGCCTCTGGACAAACCAGGTGAGCTACCTTTTGCGCGAGTTCTGGCCGGAGCTGTTGGCAGCGCCCATCGCCTGCCTGCCGCTGGCCCCGTGGCTGCGGAGCAGACTTACGGCGGCGGAGAAGGGCGGCAGCGCCTTTGCGGGCGCGCTGCTCCGCTGGGGCGCGCCGGGGCTGGCGCTGATCTTGGGGGGCCTTTCCGCCATGAAGCTGGTGGAGGCGGGCTTCAATCCCTTTATCTATTTTCAGTTCTGAGGAGGCGAGGGCATGAAGGAAAGGAAAGAAAGAATTGCCCGGCGGGTCTTCCTGGGACTGGCGCTGCTGGGGCTTTTCGCCGTGCCGGTCTGGACGGCGCTGGGGCCCCGCTCCGGGGTCTCCTACTGGGAGCAGCGGGCCCTGGCCCCCATCCCGGAGGTCAGCGCGGAGCGCATCTGGAGCGGGGAGTTTTTTGCCGACGCGGAGACATTTCTCTCCGACCACATCGCCTGGCGGGATCCCATCCTGAAGGCTAACACCGCTCTGGACCTGGGGCTGGGGCGGCCCAAGGTCAACGACCAGGTGGTGTCCGCCGACAAGCTGCTGGCGGCCTACGGCTTCTCCCGCTGGGGGCTGGACTATCTGGGGCCACAGGCGGCGGAGGCGGCGGAGAACTACCGTACCCTCAACGAGAAGATCACCGCCTACGGCGGATACTTCTGCTATCTGGGCTTGCCGCTGCAGTCCAGCTACTTTGCAAGCCACTATCCGCCGTACCTGGAGAGCCGGCTCTGGCACACCACAGCCATCCGGGAGAGCTTCGCCGCCGCCATGGCGGCGGAGGGCGTGCCTTTCCTCGGGATGTACGATGTGTACGCCGACCAGGGGCTGCCGGAGGAGTACTATTACGCCACCGACCACCACTACACCATCCGGGGGGCGCTGCGGGCGGCCCAGGCGGCGGTGGAGCGGATCAACGCGGATACCGGGCTGGGCCTTGGGGCGCTGGCGGCGGAGGACTACGACTGGGAGACCCTGCCCAATCCCTTCCTGGGCTCCTCCAACCGGAAGCTTTACGGCCTCTGGGAGAACGACGACGCCGTGGAAGTACCGTACCTGAAGGAGAGCATCCCCTTCACCCGGAAGGATCGGGGAGAGGCGGTGGAAGCGGCGCTCTTCGCCCTGCCGGAGACGGCGGGGGAGGATGCGACCTACTCCGTCTACATGGGCGGTGACATCGCGGAGACCGTCATCGACACCGGGCGGAAGGAGCTGCCGAGCCTTCTCCTCTACGGGGATTCCTTCACAAATCCCCTGGAATGCCTCCT
>CAMBID010000074.1 GCA_945867445.1 uncultured Clostridia bacterium
CAGCACGAGAAGGGTGGTGGCGATGCCGCCCTCATAAAAGCCGGAGCCGATGGCGATGCCGATGATGGCCGCCACCCAGAGTCCCGCCGCCGTGGTCAGGCCCTTGACCCGCTGGCGGCGGGTGACGATGATGGTGCCCGCGCCGATGAAGCCGATGCCGGAGGCCACCGCCGCGCTCATCCGGGAGATATCTAGGTAATACTTCATGTAAAGGAACAGGAACTCACTGGTGAGGCTCACCATGGCCGCGCCCAGGCAGATGAGGATATGGGTTCGGAAGCCCGCCGGACGGCGCTTGTACTCCCGCTCGATGCCGATGGCGCCGCCGCAGAGCACCGCCAGCAGCATCCGCACTGCCACGGAGAGCAGCGTCACGTCCCGCAGGGGATCAAAAATGGACAGCACAGCCGCACCTCCTTAAATCTCGTCGATGGTGGTGACGTTCTCCAGCTCGGAGATGGCCGCCATCACCTGGGCGTGGTGGACCGCGTGGTCCAGCCGGATGGTAAAGACCGCTCTGGGCCGGTGGTGGGACTCCTCCGTCCCCCGCTCGATGTCCACCTCATAGATCTGGGCGCCCTGGGACTTGATGCGGCCGATGATGGCGCCCACATCGTCCAGGGAGCTGAACTCCACATAGAGATTCATGTTCCGGGCCCGCTCCACCATCATGCTCTCCAGGGGCGGCAGCAGACGGATGCAGAGGAAGATCAGCACGAATGCCAGCACCACGCACTCGTAGAAGCCCGCGCCGATAGCGAGGCCCATGCAGGCGGAGGCCCAGAGTCCCGCCGCCGTGGTGAGGCCCTTCACCTCCTGCCGGCCGGTGACGATCACCGTGCCCGCGCCCAGAAAGCCGATGCCGCCGATGACCTTGGCCCCGATGCGGGAGACATCCGTGGTCCGGCCCACTTCCTTCATGGTCTCGTAGAAGGTGGTATTCAGCATGATGAAGTTATACTGGCTGACGATGGCGGCCAGGGTCGCTCCCAGGCAGACCAGCATATAGGTGCGGAAGCCCGCCGGGCGGCGCTTGCGCTCCCGCTCCATGCCGATCATGCCGCCGAAGAACATGGCCAGCGCCAGCCGGAACAGCAGCGACGCGAAATTCAGTTGGCGCAGCGGGTCCAGTGCCGTGAGCATGGGCCCCTCCCTTCCCCTCCCCGCGGGAAACGCCCCGCTGACCCGCCGAAATCGGCGGAGCGGGACGTAAACGAATGCGCAAACGTGAACGCGGGAGGTATGACAGATAGTAGATGGTATTATAACGGGAATCCCGCCGCCTGTCAATCCCATTTTTGGTTTATCTGCCCAAAGATTTTCCGCTGTCCGCCATCGTTTTTTTGAATAATACCAGCGGCGCCCCGCTCTTCTTTACGAAGTCTGAACGCCCCGCCCCCTTGACAGGGACGGGGCCTCTCCCGTATACTCGTGCCATTCGATTCTTACTCCAGGAAGGAGGTCCCCGCCCGCATGGACAGTGACAGTAGCCGCCACCGATCCAACCTTATCCGTCAATTTGGGTAGAGCATATCCGCGCCGCGCTTTGCGGGACGGGTGTGCTCTTTCGTGCGCTCTGATCCTCTTTCTTGATAAAAATCTTTGATTTTTATCAAGAAGGCGCCGCTGTCAGCGTCGCCCTTTTGCGGCAGTCTGCCGCAAAAGCCGTCTCATAAGTTCTTGACGCGCCTGCGGCGCTATCAAAAGCTTTGAAAGCTTTTTATCAAGAACTAGTATGAGACGGCTTCCCGGCAGGACCGGGACCCATTTGACAGAAAGGAATCGATTCTATGACCACCGCCGCTTCTTTGGCCCTGATGGCCCTGTGCCTTCTGCTTTCCGCCTACTTCTCCGCCACGGAGACGGCCTTCTCCTCCCTGAGCACCGCCAAAATGAGGACCCTGGCGGAGCAGGGAGATCCCCGGGCAGAGCTGGCACTGCAGCTCCATGGTCAGTACGACCGCCTCATCTCCACCATCCTCATCGGCAACAACATCGTGAACATCGCCACCGCCTCCCTGGGCACGCTGCTCTTCGTCCACCGCTTCGGGGATGCGGGTGCCTCCCTCTCCACCGTGGTGGTGACGCTGGCGGTGCTGATCTTCGGCGAGATCTCCCCCAAGAGCGTGGCCCGGGACTGTGCCGAGGGCTTTGCCTGCTTCTCCGCCCCCATCCTGCGCTTTTTGATGTGGGCCTTTACCCCGCTGAACTTCCTCTTCTCCCAGTGGAAGCGCCTGCTCTCCCGCCTTTTCCGGCTTCGGCCGGAGAGCCGCCTCTCCCAAGCGGAGCTTCTGATGCTGGTAGAGGAGGTCCAGCAGGAGGGCAGCATCGACCGGGGCGAGGGGGAGCTGCTGAAAAACGCCATCCAGTTCACGGACCGGAAGGCCGGAGACATCCTCATCCACCGGGTGGACCTGGCAGCCATCCCCCTGGAGGCAAGCCGGGAGGAGATCGCCCAGCGCTTCGCTGAGACCCGCTACTCCCGCCTCATCGTCTACCAGGACAGCATCGACAACATCCTGGGCGTGCTACACCAGAAGAACTTCTACATCGGCCAGGGCATCACGGAAAAGCCCCTGACGGAGATCCTCACTCCCGTGGTCTTCACCCTGGAGAGCGAGCCCATCCGCCAGCTCCTCACTCATCTCCAGAAGGCCAAGACCCATGTGGCCGTGGTGGTGGATGAGCATGGCGGCACCTGCGGCATCGTCACCATGGAGGACATCCTGGAGGAGCTGGTGGGCGAGATCTGGGATGAGCACGACGAGGTGGAGCTCCCCCTGCGCCGCCTGTCCCCGGACTGCTTCCTGGTGGACGCCGGCATGGACCTTGCGGACTTCCAGGCCCAGTTTCCCCTGGCCAAGGGCTCCGAGATGGTGTCTGTCGGCGGCTGGGTGATGGAGCAGTTCGGCCGGGTACCAGAGGCAGGGGACCGCTTCCTGCGGGACGGCTGGGAGATCCGGGTGACCCGGGCGGAGCGCCACCGGGTGGCGGAGATCCAGATCCGTCGGGAAACCCAGGCTCCCGTCCTGGTTTGAGGCAGATTTTCTCCCCGACGGATTGTGCCGTGAGGAAAACTATGATATAATAGTATATTCTAAGGTCCGGCCCAACCGGACCCACGGAAACGGAGGGACATCCATGGAACACAACAAAATGATCCTGGCCATTGTTCGGGGAGAGGACCATTATGACACGGTCCACGCCCTCAATGAAAAGGGCTTCTATGTCACGGTACTCAGCACCTCCGGCGGCTTCCTCCGCCAGAAGAACATCACCCTAATGATCTGCACCGACGAATCCCGGGTAGAGGCCGCCCTTGCCATCCTGAAGCGGGTGGCCGGGAAACGGACCCAGACGGTCTATCATTCCCCCTGCGCCTACTCCGAGCACGGCATGGTCTCCAGCGCCGCCATGGTTCCGCCGGTGGCCACGGCCCAAAACGTGGGCGGCGTCACGGCCATCGTGATGGACGTGCAAAAGATGGACAAATTCTGACGCAAGCGCTAAAAAAGGAAGGGATACACACGGAAACCCGAAAAAACGGAACAGCCCGAACCCTCTGGACGCTTTTTTCCAGCATGCTCTCCATCAGCGCCTGCACCTTCGGTGGGGGCTTCGTTATCGTGACCTTCATGCGCCGCCGTTTCGCGGAGGAGCTCCACTGGCTGGAGGAGGACGATATGCTGGACCTCATCGCCCTGGCCCAGTCTTCCCCCGGAGCCATCGCCGTCAACGCCGCGATCCTCCTTGGCTGGCGGACGGCGGGCTTCCTGGGGATGCTGGCGGCGGTGCTGGGTACCATCCTGCCCCCCATGCTGATCCTGGGCATCCTCTCGTACTTCTACGCCGCCTTCGCCTCCCGCCGCTGCGTCGCCCTGACCCTGCGGGGGATGCAGGCCGGCGTGGCGGCGGTCATCCTGGACGTGGTCTGCACGCTGGGCGGCACGGTGGTCAAGACTCGGTCGCCGCTGCAGATTTCTGTGATGATCGGCGTTTTCGCGGCCGCCTTCCTCTTTGATGTCAACGTGATGCTGCTGGTGCTGGCGGCGGCAGTCGTGGGCGGGCTCTCCGCCCTCTGGCGGCAGCGGAAGGGGGCGAAGGCATGACGCTTCTCTCCCTTTTCTGGAGCTTTGCGCAGGTGGGGCTTTTCAGCATCGGCGGCGGCTACGCGGCCATGCCCCTCATCCAGGCCCAGGTGGTGGACATCCGCGGCTGGCTCAGCGTGGCGGAGTTCACAGACCTTGTCACCATCGCGGAGATGACCCCGGGTCCCATTGCCATTAACGCCGCCACCTTTGTAGGTCTGCGGATTGCCGGGGTGGCGGGGGCAGTGGCCGCCACCTTCGGCTGCATCCTGCCGTCGCTTCTCATCGTTTCCCTGCTGGCCCGGATCTACTCCCGCCATCAGCGGGGACTGGTCCTGCAGGGCGTCCTGGGGGCCCTGCGCCCGGCAGTAGTAGCCCTCATCGCCTCGGCGGGGCTGACCATCCTCTGGCAGGTGCTTTTCCAGGGACTTCCCCCGGTGAGGGCGAACTTCCAGTGGCTTGGGGCCGCCCTTTTCGCCGCCGCCTTCGTCATCCTGCGGAAGCTCCGCTGGAGCCCCATCCTGGTGATGCTCCTCTGCGGCGCAGCGGGTCTTGGCATCGGTTTTCTCGAAACGCTCCCATGATCCTACCGCCCCCGGTCAAGGGCAGGTGTTCGTAAAACAGTGTTAGTCCAGTAATGTGAATGAGCATCTGTCAGGCAGGGTTGGTCAACGAAAATACACGCCACATTCAGCTTCAAAGGCTGAGTATAGCGTGTTTTTCTGTGTTTATTTGCGTTTCCGTTTCCCTTTTCCATGCGGCTGGTATGGCCTCGCCTTGCCACGCCATGGGAGATCAGCAGATCATTCAGTTGTTCTTTCAGCGGTGTGAGGAAGCCATTACCCAGACCCAGAAGAAATATGGTGCGCTGTGCCGCAGTGTGGCCCAGCGGCTCCTGGCAGATCCACGGGACACCGAGGAGTGTGTCAGTGACACCTACCCTCGTGTCTGGAATGCCATCCCGCCGGAACGCCCCCGCTCTCTGCGGGCCTATCTGGCCCGC
>CAMBID010000075.1 GCA_945867445.1 uncultured Clostridia bacterium
GAGAGTGCGGAGGTGGTGGGGAAGGGCAGGGGCGCGTTGGCCCAGCTCCGCCAGGTAGCAGAAGCTCAGGGCGCCGCCCACGGCGGCGGAGAGTAGGGCCCCCGCGCAGTAGTCCCCCGCCAGGGCGGGGTCCACCTCGCCTGCGGCCTGGAGCCGGGCCATCGTCTCCCGGATGAGAGTGCGCAGGGCCTCGAAGCGCTCCATGGCCCCCGCCGGGAGACACGTGCCCCCCAGGTTGTCGGCGATGACCTTGTAGGGGCCCATGCGGCTCCCCGCCAGGTCCCGGAGGTAAGCAATGACGGCGTCCTCCAGGTCCGTGAGCGTGGCGCAGGCGGCAAAGCGCTGCCGGATGTAGCCGATCTCAGTGTCGAAGCAGTAGAGGGCCATGCCCCGGAGGATCTCCTCCTTGGAGGAAAAGTACTCATAGACGGTGCCCTTGCCGATGCCGGCCTCCCGGGCAATGTCCTGGACCTTCATGCCAGCGGGGCTGGCCCCCTGGGCGATGAGCCGCAGGGCTGCCTGGTAGACGGCGGTCTCCCGCTGGGTGTTCCGTTCGCTCATTTCTTTGCCTCCTCTCTGTCCTTCCGCCGCCGGAAGAGACTCCGGCGGGGCGTTTCCCCGGTTTCCTCTTCCCTGCCCCGGGCGGCGAACTCGGCGGCGAACTCCGCCGCGTCGTCCGGCAGGTCGTCCAGACTGTCATCCCCCACATCGATGTTCACCGGAGGCTTGCGGTAGAAGAGATCGTACATCACCGGCACGATGAAAAGGGTCATGAGGGTGGCATAACTGAGGCCGCCGATGATGACGATGGCCATGCCCCGGCCCATGGAGCTTGCCATGTCCGTGCCGAAGACCATGGTGGTCATGGCAAGGACGGTGGTGAGGGTGGTCATCAGGATGGGGCGCATACGGGTCCTGCCGGTGGCCACCAGGGCGTCCGTCCGGCCGAGGCCGCCGATGCGCAGCTGGTTGGCGTAATCCACAAAGACGATGCCGTTGTTCACCACCACGCCCATGAGGATGAGGAAGCCCATCAGGGAGATGAGGGAGAGCTGCTCCCCCGCCAGCATCAGCCCCAGCATGCCGCCGGTGAAGGCCAGGGGGATGGTGAAGAGTACGATGAAGGGGGAGAGCAGGCTCTGGAACTGGGCCACCATCACGAAGTACACCAGCAGCAGCGCCAGGGCCATCATCTTGCTCATTTGGACCACCATATCCCGGACGGAGCTGCTCTCGCCGGTGAGCTCGGCGGTGCAGCCCGCGGGCAGGTCCAGCGCCTCCAGCTTGGGCTGGAGCTCCCGGGAAATCAGGGTGGTATTATAGCCCTCCGCCGTCTCGGAGGAGACGGTGAGATAGCGGGACCCGTTCTCCCGGGCGATGGTGAGGTAGCTCTCGCTCTCCTGGAGAGACGCGAACTCCCGGAGCAGGTGCGTCTCCGTGACGGAATTGCCGGTTTCGTCCATGCTGGTGGTCTCGAACTCCATGTCCAGGATGTCTCCCAGCTCCGGCACGCCGCTCTCATCCCGGATGACGACGGAGCAGCTGCCGCCGGCGACCTGCAACGTCGTGGCGGTAGTCTCGGTCGTGAGGCTGGCGGCGATCTGCTGGTAGACCTGGGCCACGGTGAGGCCCAGGCGCATGGCGGCGTCCTTCTCCACCACGATGCGCATGGAGCTGTCGCCGCCCTCCTGTCCGTCGGAGACGTTCTCGATGCCGGGGATGCTCTCCATCAGCTCCACCACCTGCTTTCCGGCCTCCCGGAGGGCGTCCAGGTCGTTGCCGTAGAGCACCACCTCCGCGCCGCTGCCGTAGAGAGCGCTGACATCCATCATATTTGCCCCCAGGACCTCCACCTGGCAGGGGAGGTCCGCCGTAGCGTCCCGGATCTCCTGCTGGATGGCCCGGACCCGCCGGGCGCCGTCCTCCGTCAGGAGGACGTAGAAGGTAAAGCTGGTGTTGTCGGTCTCGGCGGCGCTGCCGCCCATCATGGTCATCATGCTGCCGGCGCCGCCGGACATGGCGCCCACGCTCTCCACTCCGTCCACCGCCGTCACGGCGTCCATCACGGCGTCCGCCGCGGCGAAGGCGTCGGCCTTCTCCGTGTCCTCGGGGACGGTGACGTTGATGGAGAGCTGGTTGCTATCCATGTCCGGGAAGAGCACCACGCCCATGGTGACGATGCGCCAGACGGAGAGGCCCAGCAGGGCCACGGCCAGGATCAGCGCCCAGGCCTTGTGCCGGAGGCAGCGGCGCAGGAGCTTCTCATAGCCATTGAGGAAGCGGTCAACGAGAGGGTGCCGGATCTCCTTCTGCCGCCGGAGCACCGTGGCGCCGGCGCATGGCACCACCGTCAGGGCCACCACCAGGGAGGCCATCAGGCTGAAGGTGATGGTCCAGGCCATGTCGGCCAGGAGCGTCCGCACCATGCCGCTGGCAAAGACCATGGGGAGGAAGACGCAGACCGTGGTAAGGGTGGAGGAGAGGATGGGCGCCGCCACCTGCCGGGCCCCCTGGACGGCGGCTCGTGGGGCCGGGACGCCCCGGTTCCGCAGCCGGTAGATGTTCTCAATGACCACCACCGAGTTATCCACCAGCATGCCGATACCCAAGGCCAGGCCTGAGAGGCTCAGGATGTTCAGTGTGATGCCGAAGAAGTACATCAGCACGATGGCAAAGAGCACGCTGAGGGGCATGCTGACGGCCACCACCGCCGTGGGCCGCACGTCCTTCAGGAAGACCGCCAGCACCAGGATCGCCAGCAGCGCGCCCCAAATCAGGTTGCTCATCACGCTGTCCACGATGAGCTGGATGTAGTCCCCCTGGTCCATGATAGCCGTGAGGTGCAGGCCGGGGTTCTCCTCCGCCAGCTCCTCCATGGCGGCGGCGCTGGCCTTGGAGACCTGGGAAGTAGAGGCGGTGGAGCTCTTGTAGATGGCCAGGAGCACCGCCCGGTTCTCCCCCACCTTGGCATAGCTGTCGTCTGCGTTGTCCGTGAGCTCCACCGAGGCGATGTCCCCGACGCGGACATCGCCGATGCCGTCCACATCGCAGAGGAGCATGTCCCTCAGCTCGTCGATGCTGCCGAAGGCGTCGCCTACCTTTAACAGGTAGCGCTCAGACCCGCTCTCGATGTAGCCCGCCGGCATGGAGAAGTTCTGTGCCATCAGGAGCTGGCTGAGGGTGTTGAGATTGAGAAGCTGGTCCAGATTGGCGTTCTTCAGCGCCTCCTCCCGGGCGGACTCATACTCCTGCCGGGCGGCGGCCAGCTGGGCCTCCCCGGCCTGGAGCTGGGCACGGCCGTTCTCAATGCGCAGCTGCCCGAGACCGATCTGGGCCTCGCTGCCGCTGAGGAGCAGCTGCACGCCCATGTCGGCAAGGCTGCTGTCCACCGGGTTCTCCTCCAGCTGCCGGAGGACGGTCTGAAGCTCCGTGAGCTGAGAACGGAGGGAGGCGAGCATCCTTTCCCCCCGTTGGATCTGGGCGTTGAGCCGGGCAATGCCCTCATTGAGGCTGGCCCGCAGCTCCGCCGTGCCCCTGTTGGCGCTGTTCTCTGTATCCTGCCGGACCTTGGCGAGAAGGGCGGCGTTGTTCAGGGCCGCCCGGGCGGCGGAGAGAGTGGCAAGTTCCCCCTGCCAGGCCGCGAGCCGGTCCCGCCGCTTTTTCAGGGTCTCCTGTTCCGCCTTCAGGGCGTCCCGCTCCGCTTGCAGGCTCTCCATCTTCGCCCGGATGGCCGCCTGCTCCTCAGGCGCGGCGTCCGCCCGCTCCTTCTCCAGAGCCTCCAGCTCCCTGTCCTTTCCCTGGATCTCCAGGGTCAGGGACAGGATCCGGGCCTCGGTCTCCGCCAGGGCGGTTTCTATGCGCTTGCCCTCGGCGTCCGCCTCCGCCGCCTTGCGGATGGCTTCCTCCGCCCGGTCGATGGAGGAGATCATGGCGGCCTGCTTCCCCGGGTCGCTCTCCGCCTCCTTCAGGCTCTGCGGCATGGCGGAGGACCGGTACTCCGGGTCATAACGGGAAAGAATTTCCCTTGCGGAGCGCAGAAGGGTCTCGTCCAGGGGCAGGCTGATCTCGCCGACGGCGCCCAGTTCCAGCTCCTCCAGCTGCCGCTCCATCTGCCGGACCTGCGTCTTCAGGCCCGCCACCTCCCGCTCCAGCACCGGGATCTCAGCGTTGAGCCGGTCGATGGCGGAGCGGAGCTCGCGCGTCAGATTCTCCTTCTGGAGGTCCAGCTGTGCCTGGCCCTCGCTGAGCTGCCGCTCTGCCTCGTCCAGGGCCCGGAGGCCGTCCCGGATCTGGGTCTCGCCCTCGTCCAGCCGCTGCCGGGCCTCCGCCAGGCGGTCACTGACGAGCCCCAGGAGCTTGTCGTTCAGGGCGTCGATCTTCTCCTCATCCAGCGTGACCTGCACCGTCCGCTCCACGAGGCCGATGGTGCTGACGCTGGCCACGCCGTCCAGCCGCTCCAGCCGGGGGAGAACCGTGCCCTCCACCAGGGAGGAGAGCTCATAGATATCCCTGTCCTGGCAGTCCACCGCCACATACTGGGTTGCCATCATGTCCGGGCTCATCTCGATGAGCATGGGGGTGGCGGCCAGCTCCGGCAGGCTTCCCTCGATCTGGTTGACGGCAGTGCTGGCCTTCACCAGGGCGCTGTCCATATTGGTGCCGTCCTGGTACTCCAGGATGACGAGGCTGTAGTTCTCGCTGCTCTGGCTGGTGACGTTCTTCACCCCGTTGAGGGTAGAGAGGCTGTCCTCCAGGGGCTTGGTCACGTCGGCTTCCACCTGCTCCGGACTGGCCCCGGGATAGGTGGTGACCACCAGGAGGTAGGGCAGGTTCATCTCCGGCAGCAGGTCCGTCTGCATCCCGCTGAGGCTGACAAAGCCCAGTACGATGACCAGGAGTACGGAGACCAGGATGGTAAACGGCTTTCTCACACTGTATTTCGGCATAGTCTTCCCCTTCAAGCCCCGCCGGGGCGGAATTTCCCGAATCGGGTCCCGCTCTCCCGGGACCGCTCCGGCCCCCTCTCATACTAGTTCTTGATAAAAAGCTTTCAAAGCTTTTGATAGCGCCGCAGGCG
>CAMBID010000076.1 GCA_945867445.1 uncultured Clostridia bacterium
GCGCCTGCGGCGCTATAAAAAGCTTTTAAAGCTTTTTATCAAGAACTAGTATAATACAATAGCCGACAACGAACCGTGATATTCGACGAAAAGTATACGAAACGTGATAGGAAAGAACGCCCCTGCCGCCGGCAGGGGCGTTCTTTCAATTTTCGCTCTCGACCTTCGCCGCCTTCCGCCCCCGGAGGAGGGCGGCGGTCTTCACCAGCAGGACGGCCAGGACCACCAGCAGGAGGATCTCCCAGAGGAGGCTGCCGATGCCATAGGCCACGGCTCCCTGGTGGTCATACTCCCCAGGGGGGAAGATCCGCTGGGCCCAGGCGGCGAAGACAAAGCGGTTCACCGCCCAGCGTCCCGCGAGATACAGCGCCCAGAGAGCGGCGTACTTCCCGGCGGCGCGGCGGCCCCAGGGGATGCGCTGGTCCCGGAAAGAGCGTACCGTGCCGATCAGCAGCGCCAGTAGCCCCAGGAACATGGCCCAGGCGAAGGCAAGGCGCAGATAGTTCATTTCCGGCGTCCAGGAGAAGGTCTGGAAGATGTTTGTCCAGCGGATGCCGGTGGCGTGGCGGAGGTAAGCCAGCAGCAAAATGCTGCAGACCCAGGCGCACCATAAGCCCGGGCGCTTCCGCGCTGCAAGGCAGATGACGCCGCAGAGGAAGAGGGGCAGGGAGAGCACGAGACCCGTGAGCCCGCCGCCCAGCACCGCCAGCAGGATGGTGAGGAGGGCCCCGAAGCCCAGCAGCACCAGGCCCAGGATGCGGTTCACGCCCCGGTCCAGGGCGGGGAGAAGGTCGGCGTCATCCCGCTGGAGGGGCTTGCCCTCCGGCGGGATGGGGGCTTCCGTTCCCCCGGGGCTGTTCTTCGGGGCGGCTTCCGGGGCGGGGCCCTTCACCAGCTCATCCAAGCTCACCTGAAAGAGCCCGCTGAGGCGCAGCAGCTTTTCCAGCTCCGGCACACTGGCATCGGTCTCCCACTTGCTGATGGACTGGCGGGAGACGTCCAGGGCATCCGCCAGATCTCCCTGGGAGAGGCCGCGTTCCGTCCGGAGCCGGCAGATGTTCTGTCCTAAGGTCATATCGGTCATATCGTGTCCTTTCTGATCGTTCCATGAGGGATCGGTTTGTGCCGCCGCGCAAGAAACCGCAAAGCGGGTTCTTCCGCAGACATTACTGTAGCAAAAACTCTCCTGAAAGTCCACCAAGCGTTCTTGAAAAAGCGGCAACCGGCGGTTGCAGCGGCGGAATTTTCCCCGCTTTCCCATCAGTTTCAGGAAAATGGTTTTCAAGCGGCGGAGAATTTGGTATACTATCCTCCTATAGGAAAACGCCGGGACTGCTCCGGCAGAAAGAGGAGGGAAGTCCGATGCTGTATCACATTCTGGCGGTGGGCGACGTGGTGGGGGAGAACGGCCTTGCCCATCTGGAGCGCTGCCTGCGGCCATTGCAGCGGCAGAAAAATGTCGCCTTCACTGTGGTCAACGGAGAGAACGCCGCCGGTGTGGGGCTGACGACTCAGCAAGCCCGGCGGATCTACAACGCCGGGGCCGACGCCGTGACCCTGGGCAACCACACCTTCGGCAAGATGCAGATCACGGAGCTGCTGGATGAGGTCCCCTGGCTCCTGCGGCCCGCGAATTTCACCGGCCGGGCCCCAGGCCGGGGCGCGGCGTTTTTCGACCTGGGGACAGTGCGGATTCGGGTCGTGAACCTCATCGGCCGCTGTGATCTCGCCTGGGGGACGGACAACCCCTTCACCAGGGCCGACGCCATCCTGAGCGAGGGCAAGGCAACCTTTACCCTGGTGGACTTCCACGCCGAGGCCACCAGCGAGAAACTGGCCATGGGCTACTATCTGGACGGCCGGGTCAGCGCCCTCTGGGGCACCCATACTCATGTCCCCACCGCTGACGCGAGGGTCTTTCCCAAGGGGACGGGCTATGTGACGGACCTGGGCATGTGCGGGGCGGTGGAGTCCGTGCTGGGCATCGAGCCCCGGCAGAGCATCGAGACCTTTCTCGGCGGCCTCCCGGGCCGCTACCGTTCGGCAGAGGGCCCCTGCAAACTGGAGGGCTGCCTCTTCACCCTGGACAGCGACACCGGTCTTTGCACCGCTGTGGAGCGCCTGGACATCCGATGAGGCAGTTCCGGCGGAGGGACCCCATTCAGGCGCTCATGGGGGGAGAACGCGGCGCGGTACCGGAGGAGGCTTCCCTTCTTCCGCCAAACGGTGGGAAAAAGGACCGGGGACTGCCGGGCGCGGAGGTTTCCCACCCACGGGATGGCCGTCTCCCACCTCTCCGGGCGGGGCTTTCAGCCGGATATGGCCCATAGCGTCTCCCCGGGGACCAAGGAGAGCGGGGCCCTTGCCTTCCTGGCCCAGCCGGAGAGGCGTTCCTCCATGAGCTCGGGAACGAGGGGGTGAGCGCGTTGGCGCCCAATGCGTAGGGTGAGAGCCCTTTGGGCGGATACAGTACAATTAATATAAGGATATAGAAATAAGAGTAGATACCTAAGAATCGGGACGGGGAAAACGCTTGCGGAAACCGTCCCCCAGTGGGGAGAGAAAAGAACATGTCCATTGAAAAGGTAAGGGAATACTTCCGGAGCTTCGGTATGGAGGACCGCATCCGGGAGTTTGATGTGTCCTCCGCCACGGTGGAGCTGGCGGCCAAGGCTGTGGGGGTGGAGAGCGCCCGTATCGCGAAGTCCATGAGCTTCAAGGTGGGGGAGGAACCCATCGTCATCGTCATGGCCGGGGACGCCCGGGTGGACAACCCCCGCTATAAGGCCCAGTTCCACACCAAGGCCAAAATGCTGAGCTTCGATGAGGCCCACAGCATGATCGGCCACGATCCCGGCGGCGTCTGCTCCTTCGCCCTGCCGGAGAATGTGAAGACCTATCTGGATATCTCCCTCCGGCGGTTTGCCACTGTCTTCCCCGCCGCCGGCAGCGCCAACAGTGCCATTGAGATGAGTTGTGAGGAGCTGGAGCGCTGCTCCAGCGGCTTCACCGCCTGGGTGGACGTCTGTAAGGGCTGGCGTCCGGAGGAGCAGAACTGAGGAGGGATCCTATGCTGAAATTCATCCACGCGGCAGACTTCCATCTGGACAGCGCCTTTGCCGCCCTGCCGCCGGAGAAGGCGGCGGAGCGCCGGAGGGAGCAGCGGCAGCTCATGGGGAGATTGGCGGAGGCCGTTCGGGCCTGGGAGACGGATCTCGTGCTGCTCTCCGGCGATCTCTTTGACGGAAAGCCCTACCCCGAAACGGTGGAGGCCGTGAAGGAGGCCCTGGCGGAGATGGCGGTGCCGGTTTTCCTCTCTCCGGGCAACCACGATCCCTTCGGGCCGGAGAGCCCCTACGCCGGGGACTGGCCGGGGAACGTCCATATCTTCCGTTCCGCCCGGATGGAAAGCGTCCCCCTGCGGTCGCTGGGAGTCATGATCCACGGGGCGGCCTTCACCGCGCCCACCCAGGAGGCGGGGCTCCTCCGGGGCTTCACCGCCCCGCAGGATGGCCTCGTCCACATCGGCGTCCTCCACGGGGAACTTGGTCAGGAGTCGGTCTATGGCCCCGTGACGCGGGAGGACATCGCCGCCAGCGGCCTTGCCTACCTGGCCCTGGGCCACGTCCACAAGCGGACGGAGCCCCTGCGCTTCGGCGGCACCACCGCGGCCTGGCCCGGCTGCCCGGAGGGCCGGGGCTTCGACGAGCTGGGGGAGAAGGGCTTCTACGCCGGCGTCCTGCAGGACGGGCAGGTGACGCTCCGTTTTGTGCCGCTGGGGCGGCACCGCTACTGGGTCCTGCCGGTGGATGTCACCGGCCGGGACGCCGCCGAGGTCATTGAAAGCGCCCTGCCGGCGGGGGCGGAGGGGGACCTCTGCCGCATCCTCCTCCGGGGGGAGAGTTCCGGGTTGGACCTCAATGCCCTGCAGCGCCGTTTTGCCGGGCGCTGTGAGTACCTGGAGCTCCGGGACGAGACTATCCTGCCCCAGAACCTCTGGAAGCGGGCAGAGGAGGACTCCCTCCGGGGCCTCTTCCTCCGGCAGCTCCGGGAGAAGCTGGAATCGGCGGAGACGGAGGCGGAGCGGGAGATCATCCGCCAGGCGGCCCGCTTCGGTCTCGCGGCCCTGGAGGGCCGGGACCTGGTATGAGAGTCTTCCCTCGGGGGAGGGTCAACATCAAGGGAAAAGGGAGGAGACCCCTATGAAACGCATCCTGCTCATCGGCACCGGCGGGACCATCGCCTCGGAGCTGACGGAGAGCGGCCTGACGCCGGAGCTCAGTTCGGAGCAGCTTCTGAGCCGCATCCCCTCCCGCTTGGAATTCTGCCGGGTGGACTGCGTGCAGCTGCTGAACCTGGACAGCACCAACATCGTCCCCCGGCACTGGCTGGCCATGGCCCGCTGCATCCGGGAGAGCTATGACGACTACGACGGCTTCGTGCTGACCCACGGCACGGATACCATGGCCTATACCGCGGCGGGGCTCTCCTACCTCATCCAGGGCAGCCCCAAGCCCATCGTTCTCACCGGCGCCCAGAAGCCCATCGGCTTCGACTCCACGGACTCCAAGATCAACCTGGAGGACGCGTTCCGGGTGGCTTCGGCGGAGATGCCGGGGGTCAGCATCGTCTTCAACGGCAAGATCATCCTGGGCACCCGGGCCCAGAAAACCCACTCCAAAAGCTTCCAGGCCTTCTCCTCCATCAATTACCCCGTGTTGGGCGTTCTGCGGGACGGGGTCCTGCTGCCCTACATCCGCCAGCCCGCCCTGACCCGGCCCAGGTTTTACGACGCCCTGGACCCCAAGGTGGGCCTTCTCAAGCTGACGCCGGGCTGCGACCGCCGGGTGCTGGACTGGCTCCTCTCCCGGCATGACGCCGTCATCATTGAGAGCTTCGGCGTGGGCGGCGTGCCGGAGGCGGGGGGCTTCTACGAGAGTATCCGGGAGGGCCTGGCCCAGGGCAAGACCGTGGTGCTTACCACGCAGGTCCAGAACGAGGGAAGCGACCTGACGGTCTACCTTGTGGGCCACCGGCTGAAGGACTCCCTGGGGGTGCTGGAGGCCTATGACAT
>CAMBID010000077.1 GCA_945867445.1 uncultured Clostridia bacterium
GGTGATGGCCTGGCGCTTTGCCACCTGGCCTACCATACGCTCGCCGGTCTTGGAGAATGCCACCACGGACGGAGTGGTGCGGTTGCCCTCCGCGTTGGGGATGACCACTGCCTCGCCGCCCTCCATGACGGCCACGCAGCTGTTGGTAGTACCCAGATCGATACCGATTACCTTAGACATAATGTTTACCTCCGATTTATTTTCAAATTTTCATTGACGGATTGATGTGCTCAGCGGGGTTTCCAAAGGGTTCTCCCTTTGGTTTCCGCCGCAGGCGGAAAGAACAAAATCATTTTTCCCGGCGACCTGTGCGGTGGGAAAAATTCTTCTCGCGCAGCGAAGTGTCGCAGGCCCGGCTCTGCCGGGACAAGGCACCCGAGCGGAGCGCCTTCCCCATCGCCAGGCGGCCAAAGGACGCCTGACGGGGGTCTCTCGCCCGAATGTTCCTCGGTACATTCGGGCGAAATTCAGTTCGCTACCTGCACGATCGCAAAGCGGATGACCTTCCCGTCCAGCGTAAAGCCCGCCTGGAAAACCCGGGAGATGGTATTCTCCCCGAATTCCTCGCTCTCGATGTGCATCACGGCGTTGTGGCTCTTAGGATCGAAGGGCTGGCCCAGGGCCTCCATCTCCTCCACGCCCAGCTTCTTCAGGATCTCCCTGAACTGGCTGAAGATCAGCTCCAGGCCCTTGCGATGGGGGGAATCCGGGTCGGCGTCGGTGGCCACGGCCCGCTCCAGGTTGTCATAGACTGCCAAAAACTCCTTCACGGTATCCATCTTGGCGTCCTGGTAGATGCTCTCCTTCTCCTTCGCGGTGCGCTTGCGGTAGTTATCATACTCCGCTGTCAGCCGGGTGAACTGGTCGGTGACGGAGGCCAGCTGCTTGACCGCCAGCTCCGCTTTCTCCATCTGCTCCCGGGTGAGGGTGTAGGTCTTCTCCTTCTTCTTTTTGGCCTTTTTCTCGTCCTTGGCATCCTCCGCCTTGGGCTCGGCCTTCGCTTCGGTCTCGGGGGTCTCGCCGCCCTGGGTCTCCTGCTCCTCCTCGGGGCGCTTGCTCTCCTCGCTCATTTACTGTTCCTCCTTCGGGGGTAACCCGTTTTTTCCAAACATCCGTGTCAGCCCTTCCGCGAATCCGGAGAGCCGGGCCGCCACGGCCGCGTAATCCATTCTGGTGGGACCCACCACACCGATGAGACCCCGCATGTCGTCGCCGATGTCATAGCTGGCCACCACCACGCTGGTATCGTGAAGGGCGTCCGAAACGTTCTCCGGCCCGATGAGGATCTTCATGGGACTTCCGTCGTCCGGCACCGGGAGCTTCTCGGTACTGTCCGAGAGGAAGCTCATGAGCTGGTGAGCCTTGTCGGCGTCCCGGAACTCCGGCAGCTTCAGAAGCTCCCGGGCCCCGGCAGTGACGAAGGTCTTCTGCCCCAGCTCCTCCAGCTGGTCGGCCCCGTAGGAGACGATCTGATTGAGGAGGAGGAACAGGGCGGGGGGCACGGCATCGGAGAGCGCCATGAGCCGCAGATTCATCTCCCTGGCGCTGATACCGGTGAAGCTCTCGTTCAAGAGCTTGGTAACGGGGGGCAGCTGCTCCGCCTCCACCGGCAGCTGCAGATGCAGCAGCTGGGAGCGGACCCGCTGGTCGCTGAGCATCAGGACCGCGATGAGGCTCTGGGGCTCCATCCGCAGCAGCTCAAAGCGCTGGACGGCAAGGCCGCGCTTCCCGGCGGCAGCCACGTAGGCGGGATAGTTCACATAGCGGCTGACGGCCTGGCCCGCCTGACTAAGAAGGCGGTCGAGCTCCTCCATCTTCAGGCGGAGTGCGTCGTTGATCTTCTCAGTCTCGGCGATGGAAAGGCGCTGGCGCTCCATGAGCTCGTTGACGTACAGCCGGTAGCCCTTGGGGGACGGCACCCGCCCGGCGGAGGTGTGGGGCTGCTCCAGATAGCCCAGCTCCACCAGATCCGCCAGCTCATTGCGCACGGTGGCGGAGCTCACGCCTATCTCCGCGGCGATGGCCTTGGAACCCACCGGCTCCGCGGTCGCCACGTAATTCTCCACCACGGCCTTCAGTATTTGCTTTTTCCTCTCACTGATCTCCATGGCGGACACCTCGCATTGCTTTAGCACTCCATTTCTTCGAGTGCTAAATGGAGTGTACCACTCCCATCCGTCCCTGTCAATGCAAGGAATTAAACAATTTGTAAATTCAAAATGACAGAATTGAAAAGACTGTGGGAAGGTCGTTCCCCGGACGTGCAAATCCCCCCGCGGGCAGAGCCCGCGGGGGGATTTACGTTTGCAGTTTGGGGATCAGCCCTCGGCCTTGGGAGCCTCGGCGGCGGCCTTCTCGGCAGCAGCCTTGGCGGCGGCAGCGGCCTTCTCGGCCTGGGCCTTCTTGACGGCCTTGTACTTCTCCTTCTCTTCGGCGGTGGCAATGGGAAGGATGGCGTCTCTGGGGCAGACCTTGGTGCAGAGCTTGCAGCCCACGCACTTGGCGTAATCAATAACGGCGACGCCGTTGACCACGTGGATGGCGTCCTTGCGGCACTCCTTCTGGCAGAGGCCGCAGCCGATGCAGGAGCTGGAGCAGACGGACATCGCCGCCTTGCCCTTATCCAAGTTGGCGCAGGCCACGTGGACCTTGGCGCTGGCGGGGACTTCCACGATGAGCTTCCGGGGGCAGGCCTTCATGCAGGCGCCGCAGTCGGTGCACTTCTCGGGGTCCACCACGGCGGAGCCGTTGGGGCCAATGCTCATGGCGCCGAACTGGCAGGCGCTGACGCAGGAGCCCAGGCCGAAGCAGCCGAAGGAGCAATCCAGGGGACCGGCGGCCACCTTGCTGGCGCCGATGCAGTCCTGCACGCCGCGGTACTCAAAGCGCTTGCCCGCGTGGACGCCGCCGTTGCAGCGGACGAAGGCCACCTTCCGTTCGCCGGAGGGAGCCTCCATGCCCATGATGGCGGCAATGGCGGCAGCGTTCTCAGCGCCGGCGGGGGCGCAGGCGGTGACGGGGGCCTTGCCCTCCACGATGGCGGCGGCGCAGGCGCCGCAGCCGGCGAAGCCGCAGCCGCCGCAGTTGGCGCCGGCCAGGTGGCTCAGGATCTCTTCCTCGCGGGGATCCTTCTTCACCTCAAAGACCTTGGAGGCGACGGCCAGGATCAGACCGAAGACCGCGCCCATGACCGCGAGAACGACCACGGCGCTGACGATATTCATAACATCCATTTCTCTTTCCTCCTTAGCCGAAGACGGACAGGCCGGAGAAGCCCATGAAACTCAGAGCCATGAGGCCCGCGGTCACCAGGGCGATGGGGAAGCCCTCAAAGCACTTGGGGCAGTCCGCGAAGACGTTGCGCTCCCGCACGCCGGCGAAGAGCACGATGGCCAGCAGGAAGCCCAGACCGCCGGTGATGCCATAAACCAGAGAATCGATGAAGTTGTAGTTGTTCTGCACGTTCAGCAGCACCACGCCCAGCACCGCGCAGTTGGTGGTGATGAGGGGCAGGTAGATGCCGAGGGCGGTGTAGAGAGCCGGCATGGACTTCTGCAGGAACATCTCGATGAACTGCACCAGGGATGCGATGACCAGGATGAAGGCCACGGTCTGCATGTACTCCAGGTTGAACTTCACCAGGATGAACTCGTTCACCGCGTAGCAGACGGCGGAGGCCAGACCCATGACGAAGGTCACGGCAACGCCCATGCCCAGGGCGGTGTCCAGCTTCTTGGAGACGCCCAGGAAGGGGCAGATGCCCAGGAACTGGGAGAAGATGAAGTTATTCGCCAGGATGGCGCCCAGGGCGATGGAGAAAATATTGATAAGGCCGCTGCTCATTATTTCGTCTCCTCCTTCTTCTTAGATCTCGCAAGGGCCCACTGCATCAGGGCGATGAGGCAGCCCAGCACCAGGAAGCCGCCCACGGGCAGGGTGAGGATCTTCACGCCGAAGGCTTCGGGGATAATGCGGATGCCGTCACCGCCGTTGAGCAGGCCGCCGCCGAAGGTACCGGCGCCCAGCAGCTCACGGATGACGCACATAACGATGAGGACCACGGTGTAGCCGATGCCCTGGAAGATGCCGTCAAAGAGGGAAGCGCCGATGCCGTTCTTGTAGGAGAAGGCCTCGGCCCGGCCCAGGATGATGCAGTTGACGACGATCAGGGGAATGAAGACGCCCAAAGACTCGCTCAGGGCGGGGACGAAGGCCTGCAGCAGCAGGTCCACGCAGGTGACGAAGCCCGCGATGACCACGATGAACATGGCGATCCGGATCTTATCGGGGATGATCTTCCGCATGGCGGAGATGATAATGTTGGACAGGGTCAGGATGATGGTGACGGCCACGCCCATGCCCAGGCCGTTGAAGAAGGAGGTGGTGATCGCCATGGTGGAGCACATGCCCAGGAGCTGCACCAGAACGGGGTTGTTGGTGATCATGCCTTCCTTAAACTGCTTGCCGATATTCATATCTCTATGCTCCTCCCTTCTCAGCCGATGGCGGCGAATGCCGCGAGGGCGCCGTTGACACCGCTGGTGACACCCTTGGTGGAGACGGTGGCGCCGGAGATGGCGTCCACGTTTCCGCCCACCTTCAGGGGCTGGTCATCGGCGGTCTTGCCGATGAACTGATCCAGCACAGGGATGCCGCTGGCAGTGGGAGCATTGTCCACGGTGACCTTGCTGCCAATGCCGGAGGTCTCGCCGCTCTTGACGACGGAGACGCCGGTGACAGCGCCCTCCGTGTCCATGCCCACCACCATGGAGATGGTGCTCTGGGAGCCGGAGACGTCCAGCTTCACGGCGTAGCCGGCCTCGGCGCCGCCATCGGTGATGGCGTAGACGTTGGTGACGGTGGCCTTGTAGTCGCCGGCGGCGGCGGCCACGGCGTCGGTGACCTCGATCTCAGAGGCGTCGAAGCCAGCCTCGTCGATCTCCGGATAGACGGCGGCGAGGGCCGCGTTGGTCTTGGCCAGGTTGGAGGCGGTGATGTTGGGCAGGGTCACG
>CAMBID010000078.1 GCA_945867445.1 uncultured Clostridia bacterium
CAGCACGTGGGCAACTTCCCCGGCGTGACGGTGGACCAGAAGTCCGGCGAGATCCGGGGGGTGAAGAACGCCGCCGTGGTGGACCTTCCCGGCATCTACTCCCTGCGTCCCTATACCCAGGAGGAGATCGTCTCCCGGGATTTCATCCTTAACCAGAAGCCTGACGGCATTATTAACATCGTGGATGCCACCAACATCGAGCGGAACCTGTACCTGACCCTCCAGCTCCTGGAACTGCGGATCCCCATGGTGCTGGCCCTGAACATGATGGACGAGGTCAACGCCAACGGCGGCTCCATCGACGTGCGGAAGATGAGCCGCGCCCTGGGCATCCCGGTGGTGCCCATCTCCGCCGCAAAGGATGAGGGCGTCAGCGAGCTCATCGGCCAGGCGGTGCAGACCGTCCGGACCGGCACCCTCCCCCAGGTGACGGACTTCTGCGCGGGCACCTCCCCGGTCCACCGCTGCATTCACGCGGTGGTCCACCTCATCGCGGACCATGCCGACCGGCTGCACATCCCCGCCCGTTTCTGCGCCACGAAGCTCATTGAGGGGGACGATGCCCTGGCGGAGCGCCTGGGCCTGGACCAGAACGAGCGGGAGCTCCTGGAGCACTGCATCGTGCAGATGGAGACGGAGAGCGGCCTCGACCGGAACGCGGCCCTGGCCGACATGCGCTATCAGTTCATTGAATCCGTGGTGAAGGACTCCGTGGTGAAGTGCCGCGAGAGCCGGGAGCACCAGCGCTCCATGGCGGCGGACCGGATCCTCACCGGCCGCTGTACCGCCCTGCCGGTCTTCTTCGGCGTGATGCTGCTGGTCTTCTACCTGACCTTTGACGTCATCGGCGCGGCCTTCTCCACGCTGCTGGATCTTGGCATCGGCGCTGTGACAGACCTTGTGGACGGAGCCCTCACCGCCTACGGCATCAATCCCGTGGCCCACAGCCTCGTCATCGACGGCATCTTCACCGGCGTGGGCGGGGTGCTGAGCTTTCTCCCCATCATCGTGACCCTCTTCTTCTTCCTCTCCATTCTGGAGGATACCGGCTACATGGCCCGGGTGGCCTTCGTCATGGACAAGCTCCTGCGGAAGATCGGCCTCTCCGGCCGGAGCATCGTGCCCATGCTCATCGGCTTCGGCTGCTCCGTCCCCGCCATCATGGCCACAAGGACCGTGTCCTCCGACCGGGACCGGAAAATGACCATCCTGCTGACGCCCTACATGAGCTGCTCCGCCAAGATCGCCATCTACGCCTTCTTCACGGACGCCCTCTTCCCCCGGTACAAGGCCCTGGTCATGATGGGGCTCTACTTACTCGGCATCCTGGTGGGCATTCTGGCGGCCCTCATCATGAAGTCCAGCGCCTTCCGGGGCAAGCCCGTGCCTTTCGTGATGGAGCTCCCCAACTACCGCCTGCCGTCCCTGAAAAACGTCGGTCTCCTCCTCTGGGAGAAGGCCCGGGATTTCCTGCAGCGGGCCTTCACAGTGATCTTTCTCGCCACTATCGTCATCTGGTTCCTGCAGACCTTTGACCCCCGGCTCAACGTGGTGACGGACAGCAGCGCAAGCTTGCTGGCCCTGGTGGGCCGCCTGCTGGCGCCCCTCTTCGCCCCCCTGGGCTTCGGGGACTGGCGCTGCGTCACGTCCCTGATCTCCGGCTTCATCGCCAAGGAGAGCGTGGTCAGCACCCTCCAGGTCCTGCTGGGCGGCGCGGCCCTCACGACGCTTTTCACCCTGCGGAGCGCCGTGAGCTTCCTGGTCTTCACCCTGCTCTATACCCCCTGCGTGGCGGCCATCGCCACCATCCGGCGGGAACTGGGCTCCCGGACGGCCACATTGGGCGTGGTCGTGATGCAGTGCAGCGTTGCCTGGATCGTCTCGTTCCTCGCCTACGCCGCAGCGGGGATCTTCCTATGAGCGGCGCGGACCTCATCCTGCTGGGGATCCTCCTCGCTGCCGTCATCCTGGCCCTCCGGGCCGTCCGCCGGGGGAAGACCGGCTCCTGCTCCGGCGACTGCGCCCACTGCCGCAAAGACTGCCATTTCCCCAGGAAGCCCTGATACTGGAATCCATGAAAAACAAGACAATTGTCTTGTTTTGATAGCGCCAACGGCGCGTTGGATCCTTAGGAAACGCCCCGACGCGCAAAGCGCGTCCGGTTTTATGAGACAGCGCGGAGCGCACGGGATTTCAACGGAAAGGATTTCATTGGGGATCCGTCTCAGCCCCGCTTCTGGATGCGGATGTCCTTCCCGAAGAAGGGCAGGCCCTTGTACTCCCCCTCGATGCGGGAGGCGATCTGAGGGGAGTAGCGCTGGGCAATCTGGTCCGGCCGGAGGTTGGTGGAGATGATGGTGGAGCGCCGCTCCAGGAGCCGGGTATTCACGATCTGATAGAGGGCGCTGAGGACGAAGCTGGTCGTCATCTCCGTCCCCAGGTCATCCAGGATCAGCAGGTCGCAGCGGAGGATGCGCTCCACGCTGCCGTCCCGGTCTTCCGTCTCCCGTCCGAACTTCTCCGCCTCGAAGCAGGAGAAAACGTGGCCCGCGGTGTCGTAGACCACGGAGCAGCCCCGGTCGCTGACCTCCCGGGCCATGGCGGCGGAGAGGTGGGTCTTTCCCAGCCCCGGCGCGCCGAAGAGCAGCAGGTTCCCGCTCTTCCCGGGGGTGAATTCCTCCGCGAAGCGGCGACAGGTGCGGAGGGTCCGGTCCATGTTCTCCCGGTCGGAGATGCCGAGCTCCGGCCGCTCCTCCTCCGAGTACCAGTCGAGAGAAAAGCTTTCGAAGCTCTGCCCCGCCAGGTCCAGAAGGCGCGAGAGCTCCTTCTTCTGCTCCCGGGCACAGTATTCCCTGAGGCAGCGGCAGACCTCGCCCCCCGGGCGGTAGCCCGAATCCCCGCAGAGGGGGCAGAGGGGCTTCTCCTCCAGGGCGTCCTCGGGGAGGCCCATGGCCCGAAGGAGGGCGGAGCGCTCCCTCTGGAGGCTCAGGTTCTCATCCCGCAGCACCGCGATGGCGGCGGAGGGGTCTGTCCCCCGCGTCAAGGCGGAGCGGATGATCTTGGCCATGGTGGCCTTCAGCTCCCGGTCGATGTCCCGCAGCCGGGGCTGGCGGCGGAAGATGGCCTCCCGCCGGCGGTCCATCTCCTGTTCGTGGCGGGAGCGGTCCTCCTCATACTTTTCCTGCGCCCGGCGCAGGATCTTGCCGTCGTATGCCATGGTTTACTCCTCCCCATCCCGCCGGCGGATGTACTGCCGCATCCAGGAGAGATCCTCCTGCCGCCGCTCCGGCGGAGGCAGCGGATCTTCCTTGGGCCGGGCCGGGCGGTCGCCCTTTTCTACCTGGGCGGGGCTGTGGAGCCCGGCCTGGTGCCATTTCTTCAGGATCCCGTTGCAGTACGCCCAGCGGAACTCGCCGCAGCGCAGCACGGTCTTATCGTAGGCCATGGCCACCGTCTCCGGCGGGAAGCCCATGTCCTGCCAGGCGGCGAGATACTTCTCCTCCGACGGGGCGGGCAGCCGCTCCGGCAGGTTCAGCGCCTTCATGTACCGGGGGAAGGCCCCCTGCCGCTGGGCGTACTTCCGGAGGTAGGCGTCCACCGCCTCCTGGCTGTCGATGCCCAGCCTCGACCAGGCGTAGCCCTCCCGCTCGATCTGCCGCATCCCCGGGCGGCGTCCGCCGGGGCGGTGCTCCGCCTTCTCCATGCAGTGGCAAACCAGCTGGTAAACAACATTTGCCGGCAATCCCAAATAATCGCAGAGCCCCAGGAGAGAGGCAACATCCGGCGTCGCCAGCTTCTTGCCCATCCGCTGCTCCACGGCGGCCAGCAGGGAGCGGAATTCCCCGCTGGTCTCCAGCTTTTCCGCCACGTCCGCCCCGGTGTAGGCCGGGCGCTCCGCGGGCAGCAGCGGCTCCTCCACCGGCTCCGGGGCCAGGAGCTTCATCTCCTGCAGCGCCGCCTCGGCCCGCTCAATGCGCTCCCGGTCCCAGCGGAGCTCCCCGGCAAGCGCCCTGGGCGCCGCCGCCCCGCGGCGGCGGAGAAGGGCCAGGTACAGTAGGGCCGCGTCGCCGTCGCCGCTGCCAAGCAGCGTCCGCAGGGCGGAGGCCGTCACCGTGACGCCCTCGTCCCCCGGCCGGATGAGCCGGTCCGCCATACGCTCCCCTCCCTTCACCCCCTCCCACCGGAGGGGAAATTCTTTCAACCCCATATTCTACACGAAACCAGGAAAAAGGACAAGTGCCAATTCCGCCCGCAGACGCCCCGCCCGGGGCCGTGCGGGCCAAATCGTGAATTTTTCCCGAAGATTTCCCTCTTCCTCTGGAAGCGGCGGAAAGAGTATGCTATACTATTAAAATTAAAATGCAAACTGGGTTACTATTGGGATTCCCCGGGGCTTTGCCCCGGAGGTCACCGTTCAAAAAGGAGGAGCAGAGCATGGAAAACCGTGTCGTCGTCAGCATCTGCGGGGAGGACTACACCTTCGTGGCGGAGGAGGCCCCCTCCTACATGCAGCGGGTGGGGAACTACGTCAGCGAGAAGATGGAATCCATCCTCTCCGGCACCCATGTGGGGCGGACGGACGCCGCCGTCCTGACGGCCGCCAACCTGGCCGACGAGCTCTTCAAGGAGCAGGCCGCGGCGGAGCAGCTGCGCCGCCAGATCAAGGGTTATCTGGACGAGGCCGCCCGCGCTCAGGCCGAGGTCAGCGAGCTGAAGCGGGAAGTTTTCCGGCTCCAGCAGCGGCTGGAGAGCCGGAACGGCGGCCAGAACCGCCCCAACAGCTCCAATAACGGCGGCAACGGAAGATGACGGAGCTCCTCTCCCCCGCCGGGTCTCCGGAGGCGCTGCGCGCCGCCGTCCAGTCGGGTGCGGACGCGGTCTATCTGGGGCTCGGCAGCTTCAACGCCCGGCGCAGCGCCAGGAACTTCTCGGAGGCGGACTTCGCGGCCGCCCTCCGGTACTGCCACGAGCGGGGCGTCCGGG
>CAMBID010000079.1 GCA_945867445.1 uncultured Clostridia bacterium
GGGTTTGATAGCACTTCCCCACCGGAAAGGCATTCCCCATTTCACGGGGCTGCCGGGGGCGGCGCCTTAGTAGCTGCTGATGTCCAGACTCGCGTCGTCCGTGCCCTTCTCCACGGCCTTTATCACCACGAAGTAGCGCATCTGGGGGCTCACGATCTCCACCCGCTCGCCCACCCTGTGCCCCAGCACCGCCCGGGCCACCGGAGACTCCTTGCTGACCAGGCCCTGGAGGGCGTTCTGGCGGAGGGTGGTGACGATGCGGATGGTCATCTCCCGCTTCAGGGCTTCATGGTAGAGGGTGATCCGGTCGAAAAGCTCCGCCGTGTCGGCCTTGGCGGCGTCCTCCGCCGGAGCCTGAATGACCCTGGCGGTGCGGATCATGCCCTCCAGGTAGCGGATGCGGCTGTCGTTCCGCCCCTTGGCCTGCCTGGCGCATTTGTACTCATAATTCTCGCTGAGATCGCCGAAGGCCCGGGCGGTCTGGACCTCCTCAATGAGCTGGGGGCGCAGGACGGTGCGGCGGTAGTGAAGCTCCTCCTCCATCTTCCGCACATCGACTTCCGTCAGTTCGTCGTACATGGGGCATCCCTCCTGCAGCTCCCGGCAAACCGGGGAAAATCTCAAGGATAGATCCATTATACCCCCATCGGACGGAAAAGGGAAGGGATGTTCACAAAATCGTCATTGACAGGGAAGGGCAGATGTGCTATCATACGAAATCGTTCGATAACGAACTGTTCGCTTACGAACGATTTGAACAGAAAGGGGGCAGCGCCATGGCAGAGCCAGTGTACATCGGTCACGCGCTGAAGGTGCTCAACCACAAGATCCGCCGCCTGGCGGAATCTGACGTCGCCCGCCGGGGCTGCGCCGGTCTGACGGAGGCCCAGGGAAGGGTCCTGAGTTACCTCGCCCACCACCCGGGGCAGGACATCTGCCAGCGGGACGTGGAGGAGACCTTCGGGATCACCCGGGCCACGGCCTCCAAGATGCTGGGGGACATGGAGCACGCGGGCCTCATCCTCCGCTGCGGGGCGGACTACGACGCCCGGCGGAAAAACCTCCGCCTGACGGACGAGGCGCTCCAGCTGAGCCGGGAGATCCGGCAGGGCATCGCGGAATTCGAGGCGGTGCTGACGGCTGGCTTCACGCAGGAGGAGCGGCGGGAGCTGCTGCGGCTCCTCTATAAGATCGAGGGGAATGTAGACGCCGCCTCGGCGTCCGACGGAAGGCCGGCCCGGAAAGGAGAGAGACTATGCTGAAGACACTCTGGGCCCAGGTGGGCAGGTATAAGCCGGCGGCTGTTCTGACGCCCCTTTTCACCATGGGCGAGGCAGTGCTGGAGATCCTGGTTCCCCTGGTGATGGCCTCTATCATCGATGACGGCATTGAGGCGGGGAACATCTCCCACGTCTACCGCTACGGTGCGCTGATGGTGGGGTTGGCGGCGCTGGGGCTCCTGGCCGGCATCCTGGCGGGCACTACGGCGGCCACGGCCTCCTCGGGTTTCGCCGCGAACCTCCGGGCGGCCATGTTCCGGAACATCCAGGAGTTCAGCTTCGCCAACATTGACAAGTACTCCACGGCAGGCCTGGTGACCCGGCTCACCACGGACGTCACCAATGTGCAGAACGCCTTTCAGATGATGACGCGGATGGCGGTGCGGGCCCCGGCCATGATGGTCGCCTCTGCCGTGATGGCGGTGCGGGTGAGTCCGAAGATGAGCGTCATCTTCCTGGCGGCGCTGGTGTGCCTTGTCATTATCCTGCCCCTTCTCATGATCCCCGCGGGCAAGCTCTTCCGGAAGGTCTTCCGGAAGTACGACGACCTCAACGCCAGCGTGCAGGAGAACATCTCCGCCATCCGGGTGGTGAAGAGCTTCGTCCGGGAGGGCTTTGAGGGCGAGAAGTTCCGGAAGGCGGCGGAGAACCTCTGCACCCTCTTTGTCCGGACGGAGAAAAAGATGGTCCTAGTAATGCCCGTCATGATGACGGCTGTCTACGGCTGCAACCTGGCCATCAGCTGGTACGGCGCCCATTATATCCTGGACGGGAGCCTGACGACAGGCGACCTCTCCATGCTGTTCTCCTACGTCATGAGCATCCTGATGAGCCTGATGATGCTGGCCATGGTCTTCGTGATGATCACCATGTCCGCCGCCAGCGCCCAGCGCATCACGGAGGTCCTGAGGGAGAAGAGCGACATCGTGTCCCTGGAGAACGCCGTGACGGAGGTCGCCGACGGCAGCGTGGATTTTGAGAACGTGTCCTTTGCCTACCGCCAGGGCAGCGGCAAGCCGGTGCTGCAGGACATCGACCTGCACATCCGCTCCGGCGAGACCATCGGCATCCTGGGCGGCACCGGCAGCGCCAAGTCCAGCCTTGTGAACCTGATCCCCCGGCTCTACGATGTGACGGAGGGCACGGTGAAGGTAGGCGGCCGGGACGTCCGGGACTATGACCTGGAGGTCCTGCGCTCCCAGGTCAGCGTGGTGCTGCAGAAAAACGTGCTCTTCTCCGGCAGCATCTACGAAAACCTCCGCTGGGGCAACCCCGAGGCAACCGACGAGGAGTGCCGGGAGGCCTGCCGTCTCGCCTGCGCGGATGAGTTCATCCAGCGCTTCCCGGAGGGATATGATACCCGCATCGAGCAGGGCGGCAGCAATGTTTCCGGCGGCCAGAAGCAGCGCCTGTGCATCGCCCGGGCGCTCCTCAAGAAGCCGAAGATCCTGATCCTGGATGATTCCACCTCCGCCGTGGACACCGCCACGGACGCCAGGATCCGCCGGGCCTTCCGGGAGGAGATCCCCGGCACCACCAAGCTCATCATTGCCCAGCGCATCAGCTCCGTCCAGGATGCCGACCGCATCCTGGTGCTGGACGAGGGCCGCGTCAGCGCCTTCGGCACCCATGAGGAGCTGCTGGAGACCAGCGCCATCTACCGGGGGGTCTGGGAGAGCCAGACCGGAGCCGGGAACGGAGATTTTGACCGGATGGGAGGGGAAGACTGATGGCAAACGAGAAAATGAATCATTCCCATCCCGCCCACGGCCCCGGCGGCGGCCGGATGCGGGGTCCCCGGCCCAAGGTGGAAAACCCCGGCAAGCTCCTGAGGCGGGTTTTGGGCATCGTCTTCCGCCGCTACGGCTGGGCCTGCGCCGTGGTGGGACTGTGCATCGTGGGCTCGGCCCTGGCCACGGTCCAGGGGAGCCTTTTCCTCAAGAGTCTCATTGATGATTATATCAACCCCATGCTCTCCTCCGGCAGCCGGGACTTCGGCCCCCTGGCGGCGGCATTGCTCCGCATCGCGGGGATCTACGCCATCGGCGTCCTCTGCGCCTGGGGCCAGAGCCGCATCATGGTCAACGTCTCCCAGGGCACGCTGCGGGATCTCCGCATCCAGGTCTTCCAGCATATGGAGAGCCTGCCCATCTCCTACTTTGATACCCACGCCCACGGGGACATCATGTCCGTCTACACCAACGATATCGATACCCTGCGGCAGATGATCTCCCAGAGCCTGCCGGATCTTGCCAGCAGCCTTTTCACCATCGCCAGTGTTTTTGTCAGCATGGTGATCCTGAACGTACCCCTCACCATCCTCACCTGCGCCATGGTGGCGGTGATCCTCCTTGTGAGCCAGTACCTGGCCAAGAACTCCGCCCGCTTTTTCGTGGAGCAGCAGAAAAACCTCGGCGCCGTCAACGGCTATATCGAGGAGATGATGGAGGGCCAGAAGGTGGTCAAGGTCTTTTGCCATGAGCAGGAGAACCTGGAGGGTTTCCTCCGGCGGAATGAGGCCCTGCGCGTCAGCACCCGGAACGCCAACCGTTTCGCCAACATCATGATGCCCACCGTCGTCCAGCTGGGCAACTGCAGCTACGCCCTCTGCGCCGTGCTGGGCGCGGCTCTGGCGGTGGGCGGCGGCTGGGGCGGCGTCACCCTGGGCACCCTCATTTCCTTCCTGACCCTCAACAAGAACTTCACCCGGCCCTTCTCCCAGATCAGCCAGCAGGCCAACAGCGTGGTCATGGCACTGGCCGGCGCCCAGCGGATCTTTGCCCTGCTGGATGAGCAGAGCGAGACCGACGAGGGAAAGGTCACCCTGGTAAAAGCGAAATACGACGAGCACGACCAGCTCACGGAGAGCGACCAGCGCACGGGCCTCTGGGCCTGGAAGCAGCCCCAGGCCGACGGCTCCTTCCGCTATACCCGGGTCCGGGGCGACATCGTCTTCGACCACGTGGATTTCGGCTACGTGCCGGAGAAGACGGTGCTCCACGATATCCGGCTTTATGGCCGCCCGGGGCAAAAGATCGCCTTTGTGGGCTCCACCGGCGCGGGCAAGACCACCATCACCAACCTCATCAACCGCTTCTACGACATCCAGGACGGCAAGATCCGCTACGACGGCATCAACATTAATAGGATCCGCAAGGCGGACCTGCGCTCGTCCCTGGGCATCGTGCTGCAGGATACCCACCTCTTCACCGGGACGGTGAGGGAGAACATCCGCTATGGCCGCCCCGACGCCACCGATGAGGAGTGCGTGGCCGCCGCCCGGCTGGCCAACGCCCACGGCTTTATCTCCCGCCTGCCGGAGGGCTATGACACGATACTCACCGGCGACGGCGCCAACCTCTCTCAGGGGCAGCGGCAGCTCCTCGCCATTGCCCGGGCCGCCGTGGCGGATCCCCCGGTGCTGATTCTGGACGAAGCCACCTCCTCCATCGACACCCGGACAGAGGAGCTGGTGCAGAAGGGTATGGACGACCTCATGTACGGCCGGACTACCTTTGTCATCGCCCACCGGCTCTCTACCGTCCGGAACGCCGATTGCATCCTGGTGCTGGAGCAGGGGCGCATCGTTGAGCGGGGCACCCATGAGGAGCTCCTAGCCCAGAAGGGCCGCTACTTCCAGCTCTATACCGGAGGCTCCGGGACGCTGACGGAATGACGCCGGTCTGATACT
>CAMBID010000080.1 GCA_945867445.1 uncultured Clostridia bacterium
GTCATACCCTTGGTCATGCCGATGGCATAGGCCACGGCGATGTATCCCCGGCGGGATGTCACATCCGTAAAGGGAAGAGACTTGCCATCTAAAAGCTTCGCCGCCCCGCCGAGGCCCAGTGCCCGGACCAGCATTTCCGCCATCTCCGCCCGGGTGATGGCGGCATTGGGCCGGAAGGGCTTGTCCGTATCCACCACACCCTGGCGGGCGGCAGAGCTGATGGCGGCAAAATAGGTATCCGAGATCCCGGCAGGCAGGGCCATGGCTTCGGTGACGCCATGGGTGGAGCCGCCGGCTGTACTGCCGCCCCAGTTCATCATCCGGCTGAGGACGGTGACGAACTGCGCCCGGGTCATGGAGTCGGCGTAGCCGAAGGTGGTGGCATTATACCCGGCCATGAGGCCGTAGGAATTGGCCTTGGCGACTTCGCCCGCCAGGGCGCTGTTAGAGGGCACATCCCGGAAGCCCGCCGCCCCGGCGGAAACGGGCAGCAGCGACAGCGTCAGCACGGCGCTGAGAGCCAGCGCCAGGAAACGATGCTTCATCTCGTTGTCATCTCTCTTTCGTGTGCAGAATGCCTGGGCAGGGTCCTCCCCTGTCCAGGCTCTCATGATACCCCAAAGGCCTTCTGGATTCAATGACATTTCTGTTACAAATTGGGGTTAGCCCCCCGGCCAGCGGACGCCCTCGATGTGGAGACAGCGCAGGGCCTCGTAGTCGTAGCTGGAGAGAGGGCGGTGGTCTGCGTCGTAGCTGTGGGCGGCCACGAACACCTCCTCCGTGGACTGTGGGTGATCCGCCTGGACCACCACGGGGCTGTGCTGGAAGACCTCGCCCTGAAAGCGAAGCTGCACGATGTCCCCGGGCTCCAGCTCCCAGAGGGCGCACTCCCGTCCTACGGGTCCCACGGAGGGCCGCTCCCGGGTAAGATACTGGTAGAGATACGGTACCCCCGTCCAGGCCGGGGCCTTCCGGTCGGCATCGATGTAGTACCAGCCGTAGGTGGGAGTGAAATCCATGATGCCGCTGCCGGCGAAGAGGCACTGGGAGGCGAAGTTGGTGCAGTCCCCGCCGATGCGCTCGTAGTCGTAGAACTTGGGATTCCTGCCGTAGGCCCACTCATGGGCGTACAGCACCGCCGCCCGGCGGTCATAGGGACGCAGAGCCATGGCGCTCCCCTCCTTCCCTTTCAGGCTATGCGCCAAGCCGCGGCGATGTGCCTTGTCCCCATCTTGCGGAGCGGAGACGAAAGGGGTATAATGGGAAATCAACCGAATCCGAAAGAGAAGCCCTGCTTTCCGGCGGGGCAAGGAGGTTTCCATGAACTGCAGTACCATTGACATCGACGAGCTGCTGCGCCGGGGCGGCGGCAGGATTCTCTATAAGGGCCCGGAGGGCCGCATTGCCCAGCATGGGGAGGATCTCATCCTCAGCGACATCACCAGCGGCAAGACCCTGTGCGATCGCCTCTCCTTCCTGCTTCTGCCCCGGGAGCCCGGCTTCTGCGTCAAGAGCCAGGACGCGGCGGACGCCGTGCAGGAGCGCTTCCATCTCCACGGCCGCCGGACACCCTGCGCCCAGTGGGTTTACAGAAAGGATACCGCTCCCGGTTTCGGCGGCGCGGACATCCGACCCCTGGCAGAGGCAGATATCCCCCTGGCCGCGCCACACTACCATCTGGCTCACAACAGCGCCGCCTACCTCAAGAAGCGGGCAGACGCCGGGGAGCTCTGGGGCATCTATGAGTATGGAAGACTGGCGGGCTTTATGGGTCTCCACGGGGAGGGCAGCATGGGGATCCTGGCCATCCTGCCGGAGTATCGCCGGAAGGGTCTGGCCTCGGCGCTGGAAGCCTGGGTCATTGACTGGCACCTCCGGCGGGGCTGGGTGCCCTACGGCCATGTCATCGAGGGCAACGACGCTTCCACCGCTTTGCAGCAGAGGCTGGGCCTGACGAAAGCGGAGCTGCCAGCCATCTGGGTGTTTTGAGGAACGGCAAATAATACTACTCTCCCATTTAAATAAGATATTTTAATGGAAACCGCCGCGCTTTGCGCGTCGGTGCGTTTCCTAAGAATCCAACGCGCCGTTGGCGCTATAAAAACAAGACAATTGTCTTGTTTTTAATGGATTCTAATATAAAGCAGAAGCCCCAGCTGGCGGAAAGCCGCCGGGATTGCAAGGATTTCCATGAAAAAGGAAAAAGCGGCACAGTTTGACTGTGCCGCTTTTTGAGTCAATGGGGATTCAGTCCTCGCCGTCCTCCTTCTCAGGATGGACCTGTACAAGGACCTTTTCCACCCGGAGACCGTCCATCTTCAGGACGGTGACGGTGAGGTTCTTATACTGGAAGCTCTGCCCCTCCTGGGGGTAGGTTCCGAATTTCTCCAGCGTCCAGCCGCCCACAGTAGCGCTTTCAGTCTCGAAGACCTCGTCGTCCAGACCCACAAGCTCCGTGAAGTCGTCGATGGTCATGTCGCCGTCCAGCTCATACTCGCCGCTGGAGCGCTCCACGACCTCGTTTTCGATCTCGTCGGTCTCGTCCCAGATGTCGCCCACGATCTGCTCCAGCACATCCTCCATGGTGATGAGGCCGAGACAGCCGCCGTACTCGTCTGTGACGATGGCGAGGTGCTGCTTGGCCCGCTTCAATGTCTCCAGTACGGCGGGGAGCTTGGTGGTCTTATAGACGTAGCAGGGCTCCATCAGGAGCTTGTGGAGGTCTGCGTCAGGGTCATCCAGCAGGGCCTTAAAGTAGTGGTTCAGGTAGAGGACGCCAATGATGTTGTCGATGCTGCCCTCGTAGACCGGGATCCGGGAGAATCCGGACTCGCAGGCAGCGTCATAGATCTCCTGGCGGCTGTCCTTGATATCCACGGCCACGATGTCCACCCGGGCTGTCATGACCTCGGAGGCGCTGATCTCGTTGAAGTCCAGAGCGTTTTGCAGCAGCTCACTGCGGTCCTCGTCCAGGACGTCCTCGTCCTCGGCGGTCTCGATGATGGACTGCAGCTCCTCCACGGCGTCGTCCTGCTCGCTGTCTTTCTCCCCCTTCAGGGGCAAGGTCACGAGATGGACAAGTCCCACCACCAGAAGCGTCAGGGGCTTGAAGATGACGGTCAGGAAGCGCACCGGCCCGGCAAAGGCCAGAGAGAGACGGTTGGCGTTCTTCTTCGCCACGATCTTTGGCATGGTCTCGCCGAAGATGATAACGCTGACCGTCACGATGACAGTGGCGATCCAGGTATCCTCCTCGCCGAAGGCGGTAATGGCGATAATAGAGCCCAAGGAGGAGAGGGCGATGTTCACGAAATTGTTGCCGATGAGGATGGCGGAGAGAGCATCGTCGTAATGGTCGATGATCCGAACCGCCAGGGCCGCCAGACGGGAGCCGTCCTCGGCCTGATTTTCTAGGCGGATGCGGTTGGCGGAGGAGAACGCCATCTCAGAGCCGGAAAAGAACGCGGAGAGGGCGAGGCAGATTAACGCCCCGATAAGATAGGTTGTCATGCATCCTCCCTCCCTTCCGGCAGGCGCTGGATGCGGAGCTTCATGATGCGGCGCTGCTGGACTTTCTCCACGGTGACGCGCAGGCCGTTATAGGAAAAGCTGTCGCCCTCCCGGGGGATGGCCTCGAACTGTTCGTAAACCCACTCGCCCAGGAGCTTGTGGTCGAAATCCGTTTCGTCGGGATCCTCATAGTCCATGAAAGCGAAGGCGTCCTCAATGTCCACCCCGGCGTCGAAGGAATAGCTTCCGTCCCCGTGGTCCACGCAGGGCTCCACCACCTCGTCGTCCTCGTCCCAGATCTCGCCCACCAGCTCCTCCAGGATGTCCTCCACCGTGACGATGCCCACGGTCCCGCCGTAGCTGTCCGTCACGATGGTCATGTTGATCTTCTTGCTGCTCATGACGCTGAGGAGCTCGTCGATCTTGGCACTCTGGTGGACGAAGTAAGGCTCATCCAGGAGACTCCGGAGGTCGGTTTTCTCCCGCTTCCGGAGATACTCCCGCATGAAGCGGCGGATCTGCAGCACACCGATGATGTTATCCACGCTGTCCTGATAGACGGGGATGCGGCTGTGGCGGGAGGCCTTTACCTGGGCCAGGACTTCGTCCAGAGGATCGTCCACGTCGATGGTCTCCATGTCCACCCGGGCGGTGAGGATACTCTCCGCTGTCAGGTCGCCGAAGGCCAGGGCGGAATGCACGAGATCCCCCTGCTCAGAGTCCAGGTTGCCCTCGTCCGTCATGCTCTCAATGATGTCGTAGAGCTCATCCTCGGTGACGGAAACCTCGCTGTCGCCGCGGGTCAAATGGCTTGCGAACTCGCCGATCTTGGTGAGGGCGAAGGAAACGGGCGTCAGCAGGTGCATGAAGAACACCAGGGAGGACGCCGTGCCAAGGGCCAGCCGGAGACTGTACTTCTTGGCGATGCTCTTGGGCAACATCTCGCCCACAAAGAAGACCACAATGGTGGTGACGAAGGTGCTGAGGGTCACCGCACTGATGCCCCAGCGCCGGGTGACAAGAACCGTCACATAGGACGCGCAGCTGAGATGTACGATGTTGGTGCCGATGAGAATGGTGGTGATGGCCTTATCAAAGTGCTCACAGACGTACATGGCCTTGTTGGCCTGGCGGTCTCCCCGTTCCATGGCGGTCTTCAGCCGAATGCGGCTGACCGAGGCAAAGCTGGTCTCGCAGACAGCAAAGTAGTCCGCACAGAGCAGCAGGGCGAGAATGATAAGGACGGACAATATACTCCCATCATCCATAAGGGACTATCACACTCCAAAAATAGATTTCAACCATCGTCCGCCCGGGGCCGAAGGCCCTTTTCCCGGACAATAACCATCAAATAGCATACCATGCGCCGATAATTTCGTCAATAGGGCAAGATTTTGGGGAACGTAAAATTTGTAGGTGTTACGATGATGTGTGACAAAAGATAAAAAAAGATAGCGAATA
>CAMBID010000081.1 GCA_945867445.1 uncultured Clostridia bacterium
AATAACTCGTATAATTTCAACCCCGTCGGGCGGGGCGTATGGCGGGGGCGCGGGCCCCGGCGCGTCCGCCGTCTTAGAAACGGGGCGGGGGGACCCGTTGGGTCCCCGCTCCCGTGGCGTTTACGGAAGCCTTGGCGCTTACTGGAAGCTCTTGGCGGAGAGGAGGCCGTAAGCGGGCTCAGCCTCGGAGGCGGAGCGGTTGATGGCGCGGGCCATGCACTCGCAGGCCAGGGCGGCCACGGCGTCAAAGCCGACCTCCACCTCGTCGCTGGCCATGACGAAAATGGAGTCGCCGTCGGCGGAGGTGTGGACGGGACGGATGCCGCGGGCGTAGCCGTCGTTGGCGATGGCGGCCAGCTTGTTGCACTGGCACTTGTTCAGCTTGGCGTTGGTGATGATGCAGCTGATGGTGGTGTTGGTGTGGCTGGCGATCTCGGGATCGGGATGGCTGCCCCAGAGCTCCCGGGTCTGCTCCACGGTCTGGTACATGGCGTCGCAGGTGTCGGCAAAGCCGGTCTTGTCGGCATTCAGAAGGCCGGCCATGATGTGGCCGTCATCATAGTTGATGATGTCGCCGAGGGCGTTGACGGAGACGATGGCGGCCACCTGCAGGGCGCCCAGCTGCACGGCGTAAATGCCGAGGCCGCTCTTCATGTAGGCGGCGTCGCCCAGCCACTTGCCCACGGTGGCGCCGGTGCCGGCGCCGAAGTTGCCCATCTCGGGCTCCTTGCCGCTGTAGGCGTTGACGCAGGCCTGGTAGCCCATGGCCTTGTCGGGACGGATCTTGTTGGTGACCAGCTCCAAATCGAAGAGGGAAGCGCCGCAGACGATGGGCACCAGGCCGAAGCCGGTGTCAAAGCCAATGCCCTTCTCCTCCAGGAACTGCATGATGCCGTCGCCGGCCTCCAGGCCGTAGGCGCTGCCGCCGGAGAGGGACACGGCGTGGATCTGCTGGACGGTGTTCACGGGGTTGAGAAGCTGGGTCTCCCGGGAAGCGGGGGAGCCGCCCACCACGCTGACGCCGGCGTAGGCGCCCTTCTCGCAGATGATGGCGGTGCAGCCGGTGGCGGCCTCAATATTCTGGGCGTTGCCCACCTTGAAGGCCTTCATGTCGGTGATCTTGATCTCATGCTTGCGAAGATCCATAATTACTTTTCCTCCCATCAATGTAAAAGCTTGCTGCTTTGTGAAAACGCAGGTTTGATACGGGTTTCAAAGGGGAACCGTTCCTTTGAAATCCCGTGCGCTCCGCGCCGTCTCATAAAAACCGGACGCGCTTCGCGCGATCAAAAGCTTTGAAAGCTTTTGATCAGGTTTTCATAGGAAAACGGGAAAGCGGGTCTTTTCAATGGAAGCCGCGGCCAATGGCCGCGGCTTCCATTCAGTTTGCAGGGACTTCGGAGGGGCGCGGGGGAATTACATGGCGCTCAGGATGGCAACCGCCTGGATGAGGGCGATAATAACGCCGAAGAAGCCTTCGCCTGCCAGCAGGCCAGCCGCAATGATGCCGCCGCGGGCGCTGGAGAACTTGGGAGCGGCCTTATCCAGGATGAAGCGCAGCACGCCGCCCAGAACGGCAGTCAGGGTCAGGTAGCCGGGCAGATAGATACCGAGGCCCAGCATGGTGAAGACGGGAGTGATGAAGTACACGATGACGGAAGCCACGAGACCGCCGATGAACACGGGCACGTTGGCGATGCCGCCCACCACGGAAGCGACGGCAGCAGCCTGGGCCGCGGGGAACATCTCGGTGCCGAAGACGCCGCCGCCGTAAGCCTTGACCAGGACCACCAGAACGGCCACGGCCACCACAGAGCCGACGAGACCGCCGATGACCTCGCCGATCCACTGAGCCTTGGGATCGGAGCCCAGCTCATGGCCGGACTTGAAGTCGTTCATAACGTCGCCGGTGAGGCCGGAGGCCACGGCAACGATGCAGGCCACGTACACGGCCTGGGTGACTTCCAGGTTGCAGGCAACCTTGGCAATAGCCATGACGAAGATGCCGAAGACCTCCATGGGGTTGATGCCGGACTGGCCAACGCACTGGGAGGACATGGCGGTGGTCAGCCACACACCGATGAGGGTGATGATGACGGCCACGATGGGCATATCGAGAACGAAGATGTAGAGGATGGCGAAGACCAGCATGACGATGGGAGCCCACTGCATGGGAACGATGGCGTCCTTGCCGGCTTCCTTGGAGAACATGCCGCCGAAGATGTTCTTGGCGTTGGGGATGATCTCCTTGGCGGTGATGGCGAAGCCGACGCCCACCATCCAGCCGAGGCCCAGGGAGCTCTTGATGCCGGAGGCGAAGGCGGCATCCCAGCCAAAGGCGGTCTGGCCCAGGTAGAGAGCGCCGATATCACCGATGGCCCAGCCCAGGAACCACACACCGATGGTGAGAGGCCCGATGAGGTAGCCGACCGCGATGAGCATGGGGCTGAACCAGAGGCCGGTCATGGAGCCGTAGTTGGCAAGGCCGGGGACGAGCTTCATAGCGGGGACCACGGCCATCTTGTCACGCAGCCAGGTCCAGATGCCGGACACCAGGAAGGAACCGCCCAGGAAGCCCATGGACTTGCCGCCCTCGTCGCCCACCACCAGCACTTCCGCGGCGGCCTGGCCCATGGCGTAGGGCATGGCGGCCTTTTCCACGAAGTGCTTGCGCAGCAGGGACGTGAAGATCAGGCCCAGGACGGTACCGGTGATGGTGCACACGGCGATCTCCAGCACACCGATCTCGGCGTTGTTGTCCAGAATGAACAGGCCGGGGATGGTGAAGGCCAGGCCGCCGGCCACCATGGAGCCAGCGGACATGGCGGTGTGGGTGACGTTGATCTCGTTGACGTTGGTCTTGCCCATGAGCTTCAGCAGGCACATGGAGAGCAGCGTCACGAACATGATGGGCCAGGGCAGAGAAGAGGCCTTCAGAGCCACAAACATGGAAGAAGCAGTCAGGATGATGGAGCCGATGACACCGATCACCATAGCGCGGACGGTAAACTGCTCCTTAAAGGAACTTGCCTTCTTGACATTACTCAGGTCTAATGCCATTTTTGATTTACCTCCCATTTTTATTTTTGGAAAACGCGAAAACTTAACCCTCCTGAATATAAGATATAACGATTGCCGCCAAAAGTCAATGTGACGGATGCGAAATTGTCATATCACCCAATTGGAAGTCAGACATCTTGTTAAGATTGCATAAATGTGTATAAAATAGCAAAGCCGGATGGTTTTTTACACGGCATTACGGATAATCGGCGGAGAATCGGTAATGTTTATGCGCGGCCAAAAAGAGAAAAACTTGAAGAGGACCGGAAAACGGAGAAACCGCATGGGAGGAAGGGGAGGGGCCCGCCATCCCGCCGAAGAAGGGGCAAGGGAGCATTTGTCCGGGGGCAAGGCAGTGCTTGACGGAAGGTAGGAAAAGAACTATAATAATTGAGACGAATTTCCGCCGGGAAATCGGTTACCTCTGGAAATGGAACCGGGGAAACTGACTTTTTCCGATGATTTGCGACTATGTGGAGAGGAGGGCGCGCCCATGGAGAGGGAAGAGTACCTGACAGCCTTCCGCCGGGGAGAACTCAGCGAAGGCTGGCGCTTCTTCGGCGCTCACCGGGAGGGGGAGCTCTGGCGCTTCCGGGTCTGGGCGCCCAACGCCCGGGCAGTCTCCGTGGTGGGGGAGTTCAACGGCTGGAACGCAGACGCGGACCCCATGATGGGTCAGGACGGCATCTGGGAGGCCTGGCTCCCCGGGCCCCGGGCCAGCCAGCTCTATCAGTATGCCATCCTGGGCTGCGACGGGGTTCTGCGCTATAAGACGGATCCCTACGCCTTTGCCGCCGAACTCCGTCCCGGCACAGCCGGACGCCTCACGGAGGAGAGCGATTTCCCCTGGGGGGACGGGCGCTTTCGCCGGGAGCGGCGGACGGTCTACGGCGGGCCCCTGAACATCTATGAGGTCCACCTGGGCTCCTGGCGGCGGCGGGAGGACGGCGGCTTCCTTTCCTACCGGGAGCTGGGGGAGCAGCTGGCGGACTACGTCCGCGATATGGGCTACACTGCCGTGGAGCTGCTGCCGGTGACGGAGCACCCCCTGGATGAGTCCTGGGGCTACCAGTGCACCGGGTACTTTGCCCCCACGTCCCGCTTCGGCACGCCGGAGGACTTCCGCTGGTTCGTGGATCATCTGCACCGGAGGGGCATCGCCGTCCTGCTGGACTGGGTGCCCTCCCACTTCTGCAAGGACGCCCACGGTCTTATCAGCTTCGACGGCAGCCCCTGCTATGAGTACGGCGACCCGAACAAAATGGAGCACACCGGCTGGGGCACCCGGGCCTTTGATCTGGGGCGGGGCGAAGTGGTCAGCTTCCTCCTCTCCTCGGCGAGATTCTGGCTGGAGGAGTACCACATCGACGGCCTCCGGGTGGACGCCGTGGCCTCCATGCTGTATCTCGACTACGGCCGGGGGCCGGGGCAGTGGACGCCCAACCTCTACGGCGGCCGGGAGAATCTGGAGGCGGTGGACTTCCTCCGGCGGCTCAACACCATGGCGTTTTCCGTGGATCCCCGGGTCCTCATGATCGCGGAGGAGTCCACGGCCTGGCCTATGGTCTCCCGCCCGGCGGAGATGGGGGGCCTGGGCTTCAACCTGAAGTGGAACATGGGATGGATGAACGATATCTGCCACTATCTGAAGATGGACCCCTGGTTCCGGCAGTTCCACCACAAGGATATTACCTTCTCTCTGATGTATGCTTTCTCGGAGAACTTCATCCTGCCCATCTCCCACGACGAGGTGGTGTATATG
>CAMBID010000082.1 GCA_945867445.1 uncultured Clostridia bacterium
GCCGGGGTGAAGGGGGTCCGGCTCCGGCCGGAGCAGTGCTACAACGGCGTCAGCTGCACCTATTCTCCCGGCGGCCGCTCCGTGGAGATGATCTTCACCGTCCTGGACCGGAGCGCTGCGGAGGGGCAGAAGCTCCGGCAGGAATTCCTGGCGGACGGCATCTCGGTCCATGACAGGCTCTGGGCGGAGGGGAAGCTCCGGGAGGATATGACGGAGAAGGAGAAGGCCCGGGTCCTCTTTGACTGGGTCTGCGCCAACTGCCGCTATGACAGCGGCGGAGCCGTCCTGAGCCACAGCGGCTGGTCCGTCTTTCGGAAGGGTCTGGCCGTCTGCGACGGCTACACCGCCGCCTACAACCTCCTGCTGGCACTGGAGGGCATCGACTGCCGCTCCCAGATCAACCCGGACCACATGTGGACGGTGGCCACCCTGGACGGGCGAAGGGTCCACATCGACGTCACCTGGGGCGACCAGGACTACGGCCCCGACCATGCCCTCTTCGCCATGACGGAGCAGGAATCCTACGCCAGGCACCCCTGGTAACGGGCAGGCAAAGGAAGCAGAGAAACCGGCCCCGGCGGAATCTTCCGCCGGGGCCGGGATGTATTTCTGTGATCTACTGGTAGCGGTACTGGCGGCCGGTGAAGCCGTCGATATAGCTGAGAAACATCTCCCGGTTGTGGAACTCCATCAGCTGGCAGCCTTCCGCCTCGTGGAAGGAGACGATGCGGTTTTCCGTGTCTACCCAGATTCGCCAAACGGCGCTTTGCGTTTCATTCATATGGATGATCTCCTTTCACCGCCGCACCGGCGTTTTCTACTCTATTAGACGACGCAGGGGGGCAAAATGTTGCAGGGAAACGGGAATTTCTTAAAAATTTTTGGAAAGCGGGAGAAGCCGGAGCTCCTCCGGGGCCCTTCTTCGAAACCCTGATCAAACGCCTGCAAAGTGTTTGCTGAATAAACCGCTTCGCGGTTTATTCGCGCGGCGGCGGCCGCGCGAAGCGCGTCCCGTTTTTATGAGACGGCGCGGAGTGCACGGGATTTCAACGGAAAGGACTTCATTTGAACTCCGCATCAGGACGCGGCCTTGTCCTCCGCTATCCGGGAGGCCAAGTCATCCTTCAGCTGCTCCCAGGCGTCCTCATTCTCCACATAGTACTTCGGGCAGATTTTGCCTGTGACATCGTAGTGGCGGATGACGTCGCTCTCCGGGTCCAGGCGGAAGGTCTCGCAGAGCCAGGCAGTGAGCTTCACGACGCTCTCGTAGCTCTCCGGGGCGAACGCCCCATCCTCGTCCGGGTGGCAGACCTCGATGGAGACAGTGTCCTCGTTCCGGCTGTTGGAGGCGTAGGCGATCTCCGTCAGGGGGACGCACTGGATGACCTCTCCCTCCAGGCCCACCACGAAGTGGCTGGAGGCGTAGGTCCCGTCGGCCCCGTCCTTCAGGCTCTCAAAGTAGTTGCGGTTGGCCTGGGCGCTGGTCCCGGGATTTCCCACGTAGTGGATGACCACGCCCCGGATGGTCTTGAGCTCGTCGCCGGGGCGGGAGTACGGATTCACCGTCAGGAAGTCCTCCTGCACGTAGTCCGGCGCCGGGATGCCTCCGGCCTCCGGGGCAGCGGAGCGGCGAAGGAGGGCGATGCCGCCCGCGATCAGGACGATCAGGGACAGGAGGACCGGGACGCTTCTCCGCCGTCTTCGGCGGCGCTTCCGCCGGACAGGCCGGGGGTCTTGGTAATAGGTATTCGCGCTGGGCATTGGGATATGCCTCCTTTGTGGGCTGCGATGGCGGGGTCAGGCGGCGGTTTCAGGGGTGGCCTCTTCCTTGAGTTCGGCCCGGGTAATGGAGTCTTCCTTGAGTTCGGCCCAGGTAATGAAGTCTTCCTCCCCGACGAGGCCCAGGTCCAGGAGGGCCTGCTTCGTCTCGGCCATTTCAGGGCGGACGGCGATGCTGATGCTGTCATAGCTCTCATACCGGGTGCCGCGCTCGTCCGTCAGGGTCCGCACGAAGGAGAAGCTCAGATCCATGGCGTAGGCGGTCTCGCCGTCTTCAAACCAGTCGTAGCGGCCCCAGGCGCCGTTCCCGGCGTCCCGGGCGATGGCGGAGAGCAGCGTCTCGCACTCCCGGGTGCCCAGGTCAAAGCCGCCGGTATACTGGGCAGAGAACCAGCCGCCCTCCACCTTGAAGTCGGGATCGCCCCAGCGGAGCCGGGCCTGGCGCATGGCGGCGCTGTTGATGAAGGCGTCCAGGGCGTGGGCGTAATTGCCGGGTTCCTGAAGGTCGGAGCGGGTGAAGGACACCGTGTAGAAGCGCTCCACCGTGGCGCCGTTTTTCAGGGTGTAGACATAGCGGATGCTGGTGTAGGTGTCGGGGTCGGAGGAGGTGCTGCCGTGACGGTAGGTCTCGTAGTTGCTCTCGATGAGGGACTTCTGGGCGATGAGGGTCTCCTGCAGCATCTTGGCCTCCGCCAGGAGCTGGGCATTGTCCTCCGGGGAGAGGTAGTAGGTGTTCCCGGCCGCATAGAGCTCCAGCTGGTGGATCTCACTGTCCTCCGGGATCCGGCGCTCCGCGCCGAAGAGGTCAAAGCGCATCCCGGCACAGAAGGCGGCGCAGGCCACCACCAGGCACAGGGCGCCAACGGCGCTGCCCCGGAAGACCCGCAGGGACTTGCTGAGCAGCATGGAGGCTCCGTAGTATCCGATGAGCCCCGCCACCATCAGGAAGATGGCCATGGGGACGGGGGCGAAGCCGTCTCCGGACTGGAAGCTCTCCCAGAGGAGGGCGTAGAGGAGCCGTCCGCCGAGCAGGGCGCAGAGGGCTGCCGCGCCGAAGCGGAAGATGGGGCGGAAGGCCCGGACGGCCACCACATCCCCGGCCCGCTCGCTCTGGCGGCGGCGGTAGAGGAGGTAGGAAAGGCCCAGGAACAGAAGTCCCGCGGCGGCGTAGAGGGCGATGAGCCAGCCTCCCTCCAGGGTGACGGCGCTGAGGGCGGTGTTGCGGCCGGTGACGCTGTCCCGCGCATACTCTGAATGATAGTAGAGATTCTGGCAGAGATAGACCACCGGGCAAAGGAACTCCACGCTGCCGGAGTATTGGGACGTGAAGCCGAAGAGGAAGCCCCGGGCAAAGAGGTTCACGATCCAATCCCCCAGGGGGGCCAGGAAGTTCAGAAGGAAATAGAGAGCGGGGAGAACAAAGATGTTGCCCGTCAAAAAGGCGCAGAAGGTGGCGATGCCGAAGAAGGCCAGGCTCTCCCCGATGACGCCCAGGATGGTGACGAGGGTCCCCCAGGCATCAAAGCCGCCGCAGCAGGCGAAGAGGATCGTGGAGAGGCCCCCGGCCACGGCGTAGGGGATCAGCATCATGGCAAGGCCGGAGAGGAGGTTCGTCAGGAAGAGGCCCTCCCGCCGGATGGGCAGGGTGTGCATGAGGCCCACGCTCCGGGCGTTGTAGAGATAGTTCCAGACCGCCATGGCGCAGAGGATGGCGTAGCCGAGGGAGACGATGGGGACAGCATCGCAGAGGAGGGCATAGTACCCCTCCCGCACCACCAGGGGCGCGATGTGCAGGTCCCCCTGGTGCACCATCTGCACTAAGGCGGCGGCGGGGAGCAGGAAGCCCACGAAGGAGGCGAAGCCCCAGAGGGGCCAGTAGCGGCTCAGGTTCTTCCGGAAGAGGGTGGGGTTAAAGAACGATGTCTTTGACTGCATAGTCAGCACCTCCCAACTCGTAGATGAAGATCTCCTCCAGCGTCAGGGGCACGGCGTCCACCAGCAGGGGCTGGTACTGGGCCAGGAGGGCCGTGGCTTCGTCCGCGTTCATCCGGAGGATCAGGGTATGGATGCGGCCGATCCGGGATGCGTGGAGCACCGGGATCTCCGCCGGGACTTCGGTCATGCCGTCCGGGAAGACCACCTGGAGCTTCACCATGTTGTCCTGCAGCTGGGCCAGGGACCGTTCCAGCAGGACCTTGCCGTGGTCCAGGATCCCCACGTGGTCGCAGACGTCCTCCAGCTCCCGGAGGTTGTGGCTGGAGACCAGGACCGTGGAGCCCCGCTCACTGACATCCCCCATGACCAGGGACCAGACCTGCCGCCGCATGACGGGGTCCAGGCCGTCCACCGGCTCATCCAGGATGAGGCAGTCCGGCATGGCGGAGAGGGAGAGCCAGAAGGCCGCCTGCTTCTGCATGCCCTTGGAGAGATGGCGGATGAGGCGCTTCTCGTCCAGGCGGAAGATGTCCCGGAGCTTTTCCCAGCGCTCCATGGAGAACCTGGGATAGAAACCCCGGTAGAAACGCATCATGTCCCGGATGGAGGCGCTGCTGAAGTAGTACCAATCGTCCGGGATGACGGCGACGCGGGCTTTCAGGGAGGCATTTTCCCAGACGGGCTCACCGTCGATGGTGATTTCGCCGCTGTCCGGGCGGTAGATGCCGGTGAGGTGCCGGATGAGGGTGGATTTCCCGGCCCCGTTGGGGCCCACAAGACCGTAGACGCTGCCCCGGGGCACTGTGAGGCTGGCTTCCTGCAGGGCGGCAAAGCCGTCAAAGGTCTTGGTGAGATTTCGGACTTGGATCATTGGTCGGTGACCTCCTTTACCAGCGCCAGCAGCTCCTCCTGCCTGACGCCCAGATACCGAAGCTCCGCGGCGAGCTCCCGGAATTTCTCCGTCAGCTCCAGCCTGCGCTGGAGATCCGCGTTCCGGTCCGGGGACACAAAGCTCCCCTTGCCGGGGACGGAGTAGATGAAGCCCTCCGCCT